>SYDD01000157.1 GCA_005786775.1 Opitutaceae bacterium | reverse complement strand
GTCACGGTAGTTTACCTGACCTCTGGCAATCTGGCCGTACCGGATGAGGAGGCGGTGATGGCCGCGGATCTCGTCGGCGACATTGCGGAGACCCTCGCGCGTTCGGAGGGGCCGGTGGCGGATTTCGCGCGCACCACCCGCAAGGAACTTCTCGAGAAGGCGGCCTTTGCCGCGGACTCGGCATCGATCCGTCGGCTGAAGGGCCTGCTGCGCCGCGGGGAGGCGCGTGCTTCGCTCCGGGACTGCGGTTACGCGCCGGGCCAAGCCCGCTTTCTCGATCTCGGGTTCTACGAGCGCGGTCGCTACCGGCAGTTTGCGCCCGGCGCGGAGGACGTGGGGGCAGTAGCCGCGCTACTGCGGGGACTCACCCCAAACCAAATTTTCCTTACGGGCGAGCGGGATGACCCCAGCTCGATCACTGCGGTCGGGTATCAATTGGTGCGGCAGGCATGGCGCCAAGTGGTCGGCGAGGCGTGGGCTAAAGACTGCCGGGTCTGGGCGTACCGCGGGGTCGAGCAGCCGTGGGAAGCGGCGGAAATTGAGATGGCGGTGCCGTTGAGCCCGCGGGAGCTGGCACAGAAGATCCAAGCGGTTTTCCATCATAAGTCCCAGCGGAGCCAGACTCCGGTAGCCGCGGGGCTCCGGGAGCCCTGGCAGCAGGCGGAGCAGCAGAACCGCGCCCTAGCGGCGAACTACGACAAGCTGGGCCTCGCCGACTACGAGGCCCTTGAGGGCTTCTCTCGCGCGCGGCTCGACTGACCTTGTCCCGTATGCTCGCGCTGGCCCCCTCCCTCCGGCCCTCCCTCGAACATGATTTCGTTCCGGCCGCCCGCTGGAACCGCGCCTACCGCGCCCTCGTCGCCGCGGATCCCGCGTCCCGGCCCTTCGCGCTCGTCCTCCGTGCCCCGGGCGGCGCGGTCTCCCGGCACGACAGCCGGGTGCTCGGGTCTGGCCACCCGCAGGCGGCGCTGACCCTGCGCTACGCCGAGCGCCTGCTGAAGTTCCTGCTCTGGCAGCGGGGTGGGTGCCACGTCTCCGTGGGCGGGGCGGACGAGGTGGCCCGCCATCTCGCGGCGGTGTACGCTCCGGGCGGGGCGCGGGCCTTCGACCACGCGTTTATGGGGGAACGCACTTACCGGGACAGTTTCCGGGTCGAGGCGTGCCCGCTGGCCGAGCTCCCCGCCGAAGCGGTCGCCGCCTTGCCGGTCGGCCGTCATCTAGACGGTTGCCGGATCGGTTTCGACCTCGGCGGCAGTGACCGCAAGGCAGCGGCCGTCATTAACGGCAAGGTCGTCTATTCAGAGGAGATCGCGTGGGACCCCTATTTCCAGCAGGATCCCGCCTATCATCTTGAGGGCATCCACGACTCCCTCACGCGGGCGGCCCGTCACTTGCCGCGGGTGGACGCGATCGGGGGCAGCGCCGCCGGGATCTACGTGAACAACGAGGTGCGGGTCGCGTCCCTGTTCCGGGGCGTGCCGCCGGCGGCCTTCGACGCGCGGGTGCGCCGGATGTTTTTCACCCTGCGGGAGCGCTGGGGCGGGGTGCCCTTCGAGGTCGCCAACGATGGCGAGGTGACGGCGCTCGCGGGCTCAATGAGCCTCGGGGACGGTGCGGTGCTGGGGATCGCGATGGGCACCAGCCTTGCCGCGGGCTACGTCACCCCATCAGGCGGCATCACCCCCTGGTTGAACGAGCTGGCGTTCGCGCCAGTCGACTACCATCCGGAAGCCCCGCGCGACGAGTGGTCCGAGGACGCGGGGTGCGGCGTGCAGTACTTCTCGCAGCAGGCGGTCGGCCGCCTCGCGCCCTTGGCCGGATTCCAGTTCCCCGCCGGCCTGCCTCTGCCGGAGCAGTTGGTGCGGGTGCAGGAGGCAATGGCGGCGGGGGACGCGCGCGCGGCCCGGATCTACGAATCCATCGGCACCTCCTTCGGCTACGCGATCGCCCACTACGCCGACTTCTACGCCCTCCGCCATTTGCTGGTGCTGGGGCGCGTGACCTCCGGCGCCGGGGGCGATCTGCTGCTCCAGCGTGCCCGCGAGGTGCTGCAGGCCGATTTCCCGGAACTCGCCGCGCGGGTCCGCCTGCATACCCCGGATGAGAAGGACAAGCGCCACGGCCAGGCCATCGCGGCCGCCAGCCTGCCCGCCCTGCTTCCGACCTGATTTTCCTTTCCCGATGAAGCTCTCCCAGCCGCAGGCTGATATCCTCTTCTCCGCCGAAGATCCGAGCGCCGAGTTGGCGCTCGCCCGCGTGACGCACCTCTGCCTTGGCGCGCATCAGGACGACATCGAGATCATGGCGCACGCCGGCATCAGCGATTGCCTCGAGCAGCCGGGCCTCGCCTTCGGGGGTGTCGTGGTGACCAACGGGGCCGGCTCCCCGCGTACTGGGCCCTATGCCCACCTCGATGATGCCCAGATGCAGGGCGTGCGTCGCGAGGAGCAGCGCGCCGCCGCGCGTGTGGGGCGCTACGCGATTCAACTCCAGCTCGCCCACCCGAGCGGCGTGGTCAAAGCGTCCGGGCACCCTGGGGTCGCAGCGGACCTGGATCTGATCTTCGGGGGCTGTTCGGCGCAGGTCGTCTACCTGCACAACCCCGCGGACAAGCACGACACCCACGTTGCGGTCTTTCTGCGCTGCCTGGAGGCGCTCCGTCGCCTGCCTCCCGCGCGCCGGCCCCGGCGCGTGCTCGGGTGCGAGGTCTGGCGCGACCTCGACTGGCTCGTCGACGCCGACAAGGTTGCGTTGGACGCGGGCCGCCATCCCGCCTTGGCGCTCGACCTGCTCAAGGTCTTTGATTCCCAGGTCGCCGGCGGCAAGCGCTACGACCTTGCCACAGTCGGCCGCCGGCAGGCGCATGCGACTTTTCATACTTCGCACGCGACGGACCGGATGGCCGGCATCACGTGGGCAATGGACCTGACCCCGCTGATCCAGGATCCCGCGTTGTCCCCGGAGGCGTACACGCTGGGTTACCTCGAGCGGCTGCAGACGGACGTGCGGGACCGGATGCGGCGTTTCGCCTGATCCGGGCCCAGAGGGCCGCGACCAGCGCAAGTAGCGAAGGCACCGCCAGAAGGTGGATGAAGGCGAGGCGGGGGGAAAGCGGGTTGCCCTGCACCCCCAGGAAGAGCGCGTAGCCGGCGAGGCCCAGCGTCGCTCCCACGCCCTCGCGGATCCAGAGTCCCAGATGCCCGGTCGCGATCGCGGTCAACGCGACGAACAGGATCCACTCGTGGGTACCCAATTGGTCCGCGAGCGGGAGGCCTTCGCCGGCGGCGATCAGCAGCATCAGGCCGACCAGGGACGCGCCCAGCAACCGGGCACACCATCGCAGCGCAGGTAAGGTGGGCGGATCGGACGGCACGCCTCGTTGCTGGTGCGATCGGGGCCGTCGCACCATGGCAAAAACGGGGTGAAGGGCACCTTTGACGTGGACGCAGCTGCGTGGCGCGCCACGTTCGCGTCAACCCCCGCGACCGTTGCGCATCCCTCTACTGCTGCTTCCCCTCCTGCTCCCGTCCCTGTTCGCCGCCGCCCCCGCGGGCGACGCGCCCCGTTGGTACAAGGGCAACACCCATACCCACTCGCTGTGGAGCGACGGGGATGACTACCCGGAGATGATTGCCGACTGGTACAAGCGTGCCGGCTATCACTTCCTCGCACTATCGGACCACAACATCCTGTCCGAGGGCACCCGCTGGTTTGAGTTGAAGGCCCCGGTGTCCCTCAAGGGTGAGGTGGTGCAGCGCGGTGGCGGCGAGGTCTTACAGAAGTATTTGCGGCGCTTCGGGCCGGATTGGGTGGAACTGCGCGATAACGCGGGTCGTCGCGAAGTGCGGCTGAAACCGCTGGCGGAGTTCGCGCCGCTGCTGAACGAGCCTGGTAGGTTCCTGCTCATCCCTGCGGAGGAGATCACCGGCGCCTGGACGCGGCCCAAGTCCGACACAGCGCCCGCGCTTACCGGTCCGGTCCACATTAACGTGACCAACCCTCGCGATCTTGTTCCCGCGGTGAACGCGGCGGACGCGGTGACCGTGATGCAGCGCACGCTTGAGGCGGTCGCTGCCCAGCGCGAGCGCACGGGCCAGCCGATGTTCGCCCACCTCAATCATCCGAACTTCCGCTGGGGCGTCACCGCGGAGGAGATGATGCGCGTAGAGCGGCTGCGCTTCTTCGAGGTCTACAATGGTCATCCCGGGGTAGAGAACGCGGGCGACGCAACCCATCTCAGTATGGACGCGATGTGGGATGCCCTCCTCGCGTTCCGGCTCTCTGATCTGAAGCTCGGTGTGGTCTACGGCGTGGCGACCGACGATTCGCACCATTACCACAAAGTCGGTCTCGGCCGGAGCAGTTCGGGCCGTGGTTGGGTCATGGTGCGGGCCCGCCACCTGACTGCGGAGTCGCTGATCCGCGCGTTGGAGGCCGGTGACTTTTACGGCACTTCCGGGGTGACCCTCCGCGAGGTGGTGCGCGAACCGGGTCGGCTCTCCGTCGAGGTCGAGCCGGAAGCGGGCGTGTCCTACCGCATCCAGTTTATCGGCACTCGGCGCGGATTTGACCGCCGCAGCGAGGAACTGGCTCCCCCGGCCGACGAGAAGCCGGCCCGGCGTACCCTCAACCATCGGCGTTACAGCTCCGAAGTCGGTTCCGTGCTGGCGGAAGCCACTGGCACGCGCGCGGAGTATCGCCTGAAGGGGGATGAGCTGTACGTCCGCGCGAAGGTGATCTCGACCAAGCCGAAGGCGGACGGGAGTGTGCCCGGCGAGTGGGAGACGGCCTGGGTGCAGCCGGTGGTCGGCGCCCGGCCCTGACCCGCGGTCACTTCCGCGTTTGTTTCGCCTGTTTGGCGTCCGGATCGATCGCGCGCGGGCGGTTGGCGGGGCCGGCTTTGGGCTGCGGCAACTGCGCGAGTTGGGCGCGGGCCTCCGCCAGCGTCGACGCGAGGGCGGGGTCGGCGATCCGGTTGTGATATTCCTCCGGGTCGTCCGGACGCCAGTAAAGCTCGCGCCCGTGCTCGCCGCCGCCCCATTCCGTATAGCGCCAGCGGGCACCGATCACCGTCCGGCCCGCCACGTCGATCCGGCGATTGACGTCATAGTGATAGACCAGGCTATAGGCCTGCCCGGCGGCGCTGGGGTTCGCCAAGAGTGGCCGCAGCGAACGGCCCTCCAGCCCCGGCGGCTTCGGCAGCCCGGAGAGGTCCACCAGCGTGGGGTAAACGTCGAGGAGTTCGACGGGGGTCGAGACGACCGTGCCGCGGGGGATTCCGGGGCCTGCCGCGAGGAGGGGCACACGGGTCGCGTTGTCAAAGGCGGAGAGCTTGGCCCAGAGTCCGCCGTGGTCCCCGAGGTGGAAACCGTGGTCGCTGAAAAGCATCACGAGCGTGTTGTCGGTGAGACGGAGACGGTCCAGTTCATCGAGGACCAATCCGAGTTGTTCGTCGATGAACGAGACGCAGGCGAGGTAGCCCTGGACCGCGGCGGCCTGGGAGTCGGGTTGCGCGAAGCCGGTCAGCTCCGTCTGCAGGGCGATCGGGGGCACGCCGCGGAGAGCCGGTTCCGCGGGCATGGGGATGCGAGCGGGCGGGTACAGGTCGAAGAACCGCCGCGGGGCGGTCCAAGGCAGGTGCGGCTTGTGGAAGCCAAGGGCGAGGAAGAAGGAGCCGCCCGCTGCGGCGCGTTCGCCCAGCAATTGGCGGATCCGGCGCGCGTTCAGGCCATCCCGCGTGCGGGCGCCGTCGGAGCTGAGGACGTGGGCGCGGGGCCGGCCATCGCCGCCGCCGTAGCGCGCGTTGAGCGCGGCCTTCTCCTCATCGTCCTCGCCCGCGCCGTCCTCGTACAGGTCCCAAGCGGCGGGATCGCTGTTGCGCACGTTGTGGAAGACCTTACCCACGCCGGCCGTGTAATAGCCTTGGCGGCGGAAGTGTTCCGGCAACAGCACGGCATCCGGCAACGCTGCCCGCGCTGGGGTCGCGAGGATGTAGACGCCGCTTGTCTCCGGCCGTCGCCCGCTCAGGAAAGATACCCGGCTGGGGTTGCACAGTGGGTACTGGGCGTACGCGCGCTCGAATCGGGCCCCACGAGCGGCCAGTCGATCGATCGCCGGGGACTTAACGTGCCCGTGGCCATAGGCGCCAAGGAGCGTATTCAGGTCGTCAACAACGATGAGCAGTACGTTGGGCCGCGCCGGCGCCGACGCCCAGCCGGAGGCGAGGAGCAGGCCGAGCGGAAACAGGCGCAAGAGGCGGTGCATTGGGGCGGATCCTAACGGGGGAGGGCGCCGCGCCAGCCGGCTCGCCATTGCGTCATCAGGCGTTCGACGAGCGGCCGCTGCCCGGGCTCGGACGCGAGGTTTTGGTTCTCCTGCGCGTCGATCTGATGGTCATAGAGCTCCACGGACTCCACCTTGCCCGGATCCCCGCGGTCAACCCAGACGGTGAAGCGGTGCCGGTCGGTCCGCATGGAGTAGCCCATCAGGGACCGGCCACCATTGGAACGGGGATACTGGCTGAAGGCGGCCGTTTTCCACGGACGGTCGGGAAGCTCCAGCACGGGCCTGAAACTGAGGCCCTCGAGATGCGCCGGCAGCGGCAAGCCCGCCAGATCCGCGAGGGTCGGGTAGATATCGACGAACTCCACCAGCGCCCGCGACTTGGCGCCAGCGGTCCCGAGCCAAGGCGCAGAGAGCAACAGCGGGGCGTTGGTGTCGTTCTCGGAGTTGGAGTGTTTGCACCAAGCATCATGCTCCCCGAGCTTCCAGCCGTGGTCGCCCCAGAGGACGATCATCGTGTTCTGCCGCAAACCTGACCGCTCAAGCTCGTCGAGCACGCGGCCAAGCTGCGCGTCCATGTAGCTGATCGCCGCATAGTATCCGTGCTTAAGCTGCCGGGCGAGGTCATCGGGGATAGATCCTTCCGGAATCCCGTGATACGAACGCAACTCTCCGCCGGGCAATATCGAGTAGTCGGGGGCCCCGCGGGGCCGGAAGCGGTTCGTTGCGAGGGTGATCTTCGCGGGATCATAAAGATCCCAGTACCTCTTGGGCGCTACGAAGGGCAGGTGCGGCTTGGCGAAGCCGACGGCAAGGAAGAAAGGTGCCCCTTTCTTGCCGAGCTCGCGCAGGGTCTCCACGGCGAGGTCGGCGGTGCGACCATCGGTGTAATAATTGTCGGGAACGTCCGCCGACTCGAAGGCCGGACCGCGGGGCCCCTTCGCGGCCTTCCGCGCCGCCTTGCGGTCGCCAGGGGCGGCGGGCGGCGTCGGGCGCTGCGTGAGGGCGATATTTTCGGGCCGCGCGTAGGCGCCGTTCGCCCGCGGGGTCTGCCATGGTACGGACCAGGTGGGAGCGTCGTCGAAGCCCACGTGGAAGATCTTACCCATGCCCTGCACAAAGTACCCGTGCTGCTTGAAGTGCTGGCCGACGGTGACGACGTTGGGCAGCGCCTGGCGGAAGTGCGTCTCGAGGTCCCAGACCTTGCTGGTGTCGGGGCGGGTGCCCGTCATCACGACTGTGCGGGACGGGGAACAGACGGCCTGCTGGCAATAGGCTCGCGTGAAGGTCACGCCCGAACGGGCCAGACGATCCAGATTGGGGCTGTGCACATAACCCGCACCGTAAGCCCCGAATTCGGGTCGCAGGTCGTCCACGGCAAAAAACAGGACGTTGGGCTTGGCCGGACGCTCGGCGGCGGATGCCGTGAGGGCACCGCAAAGGGCAAGGGTGAGAAGGAGGCGCATCGGGGATAAAAGGTTCAGTCCTTGGCGTTTTTGCGCCGGCCCTTGGCTTTGCGCGCCCCCTCGCCCTCCGTCGCGGGGGCGGGGGCACCGGTGAGGTTCGCGATCTGCCGCGGAATGTAGGAGTCGTACCGCGCGTCGGGAGCGGGGCCCTCCGGGTTCATCGTGCGCACGACTTCGTGCAGCGGAACGCCCTTGGGCCCGAGTGCCTCTACGGCGGCGAGGGCTGAGGTGGAGACGAAGAAGCCATTCTGCGCGGGCGGGAGTAATTCGCGCAGCGCTGCCAGCGCGCCTGTCAGTTCCTCCGGCGGACCATCCTGCGCGAGCGCCTGCGCGGCCACGATCCGCACGAGACGTGAGCCGTCACGGAGCGCCTCCCGGAGGGGAACCGCGGCGGCGTTCACCGCGGCCGGTCCCCGCATCAGCAGGCCGAGCGCCGCCCAGTGCCGCACCGCGGAGTCTCCGTCGTCCAGCAGCTCCATCAGCCGCGGCGTGGCAGCAGGATCGAGTCCCGAGGCAAGGTCAGCTGCGGCGTAGATCCGGCCGAAAGGGAAGCGCGCTTCGTCGCGCGCGAAGTCATAGGGCGTCGTGCCCGCGGCACGGCTGTGGATCTCGCCCTCCGGCAGGAAACCGAGGTCGCGCACGCGCTCGGCGTGGCCGCGCATCTCGGCGCGCAGTCGCTCCAGGATGGCGCGGTGCTCGGCCGAGCCGGCGAGGTTACGCACCTCGTCCCTATCATCCTGAAGGTCATAAAGCTCCTCCGGCGCCTTCGGCGTCCGCCAGAACAGCGACTGCGCCGCCGTGGCTTGGCCGGCGTCGAAGCGCGTGCGCCAGATTCGCGTCGTCGGGGTCTGAAACTGATAGTCGACCCGCTGCCCCTGAGAGACGTGCGGGTAGAAGTTGCGCAGATAGACGTAGCGACCGTCGGTCACGCTCCGCACCGCGTCCATCCGCTCGTCCATCCGGCCGCGGCCGCCGTGGAGGTACGCGGGGCCTGCCGCCTGATGCGGCCCGGCAAAGGCATGCCCTTGCATCCAGGCCGGAGGTTTAACGCCCGCCAAGCTCAGCACGGTCGGCGCAAGATCGACAAAGCTGACGAGTCGGTCCGAGCGTCCACCGGCTTGGTACTCCTTCGGCGCGAGTTGCCGCCACTTGGGCGGAAAATAGACGACCAT
>SYDD01000024.1 GCA_005786775.1 Opitutaceae bacterium | reverse complement strand
TCGGAGCCGTACACCGCAACCCGGGCGAAGGTCAGGCTGCCAGCGGCACCCGCGACCGTGTCAATGGCCCGAACCGTCCAGGTGCCGGCCGCGCTTTCGCCCCAATGCCGCGGCGTCGAAAAGGTCCAGCTGGTCAGATTAGCCCCCGTGTCCTCCGTCCGCGGCATGCCCAAGACGGTCCGCGTGCCTGCCGGAGAAGTGAGTTCAAAGCGCAGTTGGCCCCGGTTCGGATGGGTGACGCTGACCGTAACTTCCACGGTCTCCACGCGGAGCGGCGAAGAAGGCGCCACGCTGAGCGCGCTGGCCGCCCCGGCCGCGGTATGGTCCGGAATCGCCAAGTCGACCGTCCCACCCGCGGTAATTGACCGCTCCGCCGCGAGCGGCGTCCAGGAGCGCGCCAAGGCTAGCGCCGCCGTCGCATTGACGAAGCCGGCGCCGTACTTGTGGTTAAAGTGGAAGCCGGCGCCATTATTGATCCAGTCGGAATCCGTCGCGTCGTTTTTCCGTGCCGAGCGGATCAGAATTTCCTTCACGTCGCGCCAGCCGAGGTTGGGGTTGGCCTGTAACAAAAGCGCGGCGACCCCTGAAGCCTGCGGCGTGGCGTAGGAAGTGCCCTGCACACCGCTGGTCGTGTAGTCGCCTTCGGGCGAGGCAGCCGAGTTGGCGCCGCGGCTCCCGACATTGTCGGTGGAGAGCAGCTGCACTTCGGCATCTTCGCTGGTCTGTCCGATCGCCACCGCGATCAGTTGAGGTCCGGATTCACTGAACGGCGCCTGGCGGCCACGATTATTTGTGGCCCCAATGGCGAAGACATAGCGGCTGCCCGAGTACCCATCCCATCCGGCATGGTCGCCCGAACCCCCGCCGTTACCCGCCGCCACAAAGTACAACACCCCACGCCCGCCGCGCCCGACGGTAACCCCGGCGCGCAAGGCGGCCAGGGCCGCGGTATCCGGGCCGGAAACCGTCTTCGCGTCATCGTTGGGTCCCCAGCTGTTGCTCGAAATCTGAATCACATCGGTGCGCCACGCGAAGGCCGCAGCCTCCTGAATGTCGGTGGCTGAATCCCCATTGGCGCCTTCTCCGAGTAGGCGGATGCCGATCAGCCGCGCGGAGGGCGCTGCGCCGGTGATGCCGATCCCGTTGTTGCCCCGGGCCGCGATGAATCCCGCGCAAATCGTCCCGTGGTTCGCGGCCGCAGGTGGGGTCGGGTCAGCGGTGTCGTTCAGTACGTCTCGGTGCAGGGAAGCCTCGGCGATGTTGGGAGCAAGGTCCGGATGGGTCAGCTCCAGGCCGTCGTCCACGACGGACACGGTCACTCCGGCCCCGCTGGCGGAGGGCCAGAGGCCTTCAATGTTCAGATCCTCTCCTGCGGTCCCGCCGCCCTGCCCGGTATTCTTAAAATAGAACTGCCGCGCATAGAGCGGGTCGTTCGGCGCCGCGCGCTTGACCCGCCAGCGGGTGAACTGCGGCTCGACGGAGCGCCCGGCTGACTCCAGGGCCTGAGCTGCCGCCAACATCAGATAGGGCGAAGTGTAATCGAGCACCCAGAGTTCGTCCGCAAGGGTCGCGTAACCGCGCGCACCGGTCGTGGCCGCGGCATCCCCTGCGGCCGCAGCATCCGCCCCAATCAGCAGCAGCCTGCCCGTCGGAACGAGGCGGGCTACGCCTTCCCCTTCGCGACCAAGCTCGTAGAAGACGGGGCCGAGATCGTCCGCTGGCGACGGCGCGGAAGTTGCGCTCCCACCGCTCTGCGCCCGGACCCGACTCGCTTCCAGCCACTGCGCCGGCGTGGTTCCGCTGGGCAAGCGCAAGATCTGGTGTTGCGCGTCCGTGGCCGCGAGCTGCACGCCGGCGGGCAAGGCCGCGGCGTCGGCCCGCCGCCGCGGGAGCGCTACTTCACTGGGCGCCAAAATCAACTGGCGCGCCTGACCGTTCACGCGAAAGTCCACGCGGCCCTTCACCGCCAATTCCTGTGCGGCCTTCGCCGGCGTCAGCTCGCGCACCGGGGCTCCCGAAAGGACTGCGGTGTGCAGCAAGAGCAACGAGGCAATGGCGCGGCGCAGAATCGCGAAACGCGGATAGAAGATTGGGCTTAACATAGGTGCGGGCGGAGGTTGAGCCGGGGCAAGAACTCTGGTCAAACCAACCTTACAAGATTGTTGGGGACGGCGCACGCAGACTTGAAGCGCTGAGCACGAGGCCGCTCGCAACGGTAGATCTTCCCGCAGCGCGACCTCGCGGTGAGGGCGGCTGTCGGATGGACAGGTGAGAGGTGGAAAGCGCGGCCGAGAAATGCCGCGCGAACGCGGCAGGGAAGCCGCCCCACGGCCCAAGAACAATCGACTTACCGGGTAACCTAGGTCACTTCCCTACGGTCCCACCGTCTTCTCCGACTTCTCCGGGAAGGCCGCTCTTTCGCCCCGGGAAGAACGGGGTGCCTAACCTTTCGCCGCCTGCCGCTCCGATACCTTCCCCCCACCATGCCCCAACCGTCATCCCTATCCATGAAGATCCTAACGTCATTCCTCGCGCTCGCCTCCGGCGCCTTCGCCGCCGAGAGCTCACCCTCCGCGCTGTTCCGTCTGTACCAGACTGATGTCCCGCCCGCGACCGCCGCGGAATTTTATGCGGTGCAGCGCGAGATCGCCGAAATTTATAAGACGAACCAAGCGCCGATCCCGCGTACGGTTTGGACCAGCCTCAGCGCTGAGGCGGGGAGCAGCCTCGCCAGCGGATCGCGGTTTATGATGAAGGTGCCGATCGCGGGCGTCACCGCGCTGACCGAATCCAGCTGGCTCTCGCAACAGGGTACCCCCGCCTCCCGCTCGGCGCGCGACGCCCGCTTCCGAGCTGCCAGCGGCACGGGCACCGGCAAGATCATCACGGAAGTGCCGGAACTAATTTGGGATCCTTCGCCAGGAGTTCCTGAACCCTTCGGCGTCCTTTGGACCTACAGCGTGAAGGTCGGCAAGGCGGCCGCCTTTATCGAACACATGAAACAGGCCGCCGAGGCCACGAAGAAGGCAGGTCAGCCGAAACGAATGTCCAGTCACCGAGTAAGCTTCGGCGGTGACATCAACGAATTCTCCATTCTCGTCGAATACGCTTCCCTCGCTGACCTTCCGACCCCGGCCGCTTTCACCGCCGCCATCGGCGGGCCGGCCAATCTGGCCGCTTATTATCAGCAGCAGGGCGAACTCATTCACTCGGTGCACCGCGATATCGTCCGCTTCCGCCCTGAATTTAGCCACGTTAAGGCCGCTAAATAATTCCCTCCGGGATCCGCCGTCGCGCCGTCGGCCCCGTTCCCGCCGCCTCGCCAGAGGTCGCGTAACGAAGCTCCACGGGGCCGGCCGGTGCAGGTTGCAACACGGACGTGAGCGAACGCCCCCTAGCTTGCGCGCAACAGGCCACCGGCTGACCCCATTCGGCTGGGACCTCAGCTCTCCCAGTGGCGGCGCAGTTCCTCGAACTCGGGCTTCGCCTTCAATTCCTCGCCGACCGTGGTGAGGCCCACCTTGTGGGTCACCGGACCCCCGGGGCCCGGGCGCGGTTCAAAGCGGCGCGCCAGCTTCAGGCGATCCCACGCGCGGTGACGGATGCCGAAGGTTGTGCTGTGCCGCAGGAACCAGTCGGCCAGCCGCGGAAAGTCGGCCTCGGCCGCTAGGAACTGGAAGCAGGTCAGCGGCCGCCCCTTCTTGCCCGTCGCGGGGGTGAGCCAGACGTCGAGCGCACCCTGCGCGAGGAGGCGCTCCGCGAGCCACGCGAGGCGTTCCCCGGTGTCATCATCGATGTTCGCCGCCACCTCCACCACCCGATCCGTCTCGTAGGGCAACGACGCAGGGGTCAGGCCGTTAGTGATTTGGGATGCCGGGGCCCGGCTGGCGTCGGAGGCCGGTTCGCCCGCCCCGCCGTTTGCCGGTTTCGTCCTGACCCCTTCCGGCAGCGCGTCGAGCAGGGTGACGCGGAACACGTTGGGGAACTCGCCAAAATCGAGGGTGCCGGCGCCGAGGCCCTGGCGAACGACGGTACCCGCCGGGAGCTCCTCAGCAAAATCCGGCCGCAGCGACCGGAGGATGGCGATGCCGGTGGGCGTGGAGAGCTCGATGTCTGCGCGGGTGATCGCGGCGGGAGTGGGCGCCACCGGCAGGCCCTCCAGCAGGCGGGCGCTAGCGGGCGGCGGCACCGGGTGGACGCCGTGCTGGATGCGGACGAACCCGCGCCCGGGACGGATCGGCGTGGCGACGAACCGCACGGGACCAACGGCCTCGAGGCACCAGGCGGCCAGGGTGATGTCGACGACCGAGTCCGCGAGGCCCAGCTCGTGGAACGCGACGTCCGCCACGGGCATCCCGTGGGCGCCGGCCTCGGCCTCGGCGAGCAGCTGAAAGATGGCGCGCGCGCGGTCCCGCACTCCGGCGGGCAGATCGGCGCCGGCCAGCCGGCGGTCGACGTCGGCGTGCCGGGTATGGACGTGACCCGCGGGCGCGTCGATCACGAGGTGCGTCTCCTCCTCGGCGGGATCGCGCGCGGGGGCCGTTCCCGGGGGTGCACCGGCGCCGGGGCCCACCACCCGCAGGTGCGTGGCTTGGATCTGGGCGCGGATCACGCGGCGAGTTTCCACGCGGACCGCGGGTAACCCGAGGCGCGCGGGCACCGAGGCGAGATCGGCCGCGGAGACGAACCCTGCGTCGAGAAAGGCCGCCGCGAACATATCGCCCGCGACACCGGAGACGCTCTCGAGGAAGAGCGTCCGGCTCATCGGGCACCCTCGGCCGCAGAACGCACGGCCCGCACCACCTGGCAGGCGGCGAAACCGGCGGAGAAGCCGTTGTCGATGTTGGCGACCGTCACCCCCGGCGCGCAGCAGTTGAGCATCGCCAGCAGCGCGCTCAGGCCCCCGAAGTTCGCGCCGTAGCCGACGCTCGTGGGCACCGCGAAAACCGGCCGCCCCAGCAGGCCCGCGACGACGCTCGGCAGCGCCCCTTCCATCCCCGCCACCACCACCAGCGCGGTGGCAGACTGCAGGACCTCCACCCGGGCCAGCAACCGGTGCAGGCCCGCCACGCCGACGTCGTAGATCCGGTTGCAGGGAATCCCCATCGCCACCGCGACCTCGTAGGCCTCCTCGGCCACCGGGTGATCGCTCGTGCCCGCGGCGACGACCACCACGTGGGGCTGGCCAGCCACACCCTCGATGGGCGCGGGGGCGTGGAGGGTGAAGGTGCGTGCGGCATCATTGCGTCGGCCGGAGGGGAACGCGTGCGCGAGGGCCGCGAGCTTCTCGGGCTGGAGGCGCGTGATCAGAACGGGGGCGCCCGCGGAACCGGCCTCGCGAGTAATGGCGATGATCTGCTCAGCGGTCTTGCTCTCCCCGAAGATGACCTCGCCCATGCCCTGCCGCAGGCGCCGATGGTGGTCGACCTGCGCAAACCCGAGATCGGAGGTGCGGAAGGGCCCGCTCTGCAGCTGCCGCAGCGCCGCGTCGGGCGTGATCACGCCGGCCTGCACACCCTGGAGGAGCTGACGGAGGTCGGATTCGGTCATGGAAAAAAGGCTCCCGGGCGCGCGGCCCGGTTCACGGAGCGCGGCTGGTGCCGCCGCCGGTGCGGTACCCGGCCAGATCGAGCGTTACCCACGCGAACCCGCGCTCGCGGGCGAGGGC
Source organism: Opitutaceae bacterium (assembly GCA_005786775.1). Taxonomy (GTDB): domain Bacteria; phylum Verrucomicrobiota; class Verrucomicrobiia; order Opitutales; family Opitutaceae; genus ER46. The sequence continues at coordinate 2,704 of SYDD01000024.1, read as the reverse complement.
GTGGAGGGCATCGCGGACCCCGAGGACGCGCGGCATTTCGTCCGGCGCGACCTCCACGCGGATCCACTTGCCCGTGGGCTGCTCGTGCAAGCGGACACGGAACACTTGGAGGCCGCCGCCGCGCAGCACTGCCTCGAGGTCCTCGACGTCGCGAAGCTTCTGCGGGGTGACGGCGACGCCGGTCATCAGGCGGGAACTGAGGCAGGGGCTGGCGGGCTTGTCGGCGAGGGGCAGGCCGAACTGGCGCATCAGGGCGCGGATATCGTCCTTGGTGAGGTCGGCGGCCTCGAGGGGCGCGACGATGCGGTTCTCCTGCGCGGCCTGGTGGCCCGGGCGGTAGTCGCCGCGGTCGGAGGCGTTGTAGCCGTAGGCGATGGCGGCGTGGCCGAGGCGGTCCTTGAGCTCGTGGCTGAGACGGAAGAGCTCGGACTTGCAGTGGTAACAGCGGGAGAGGTCGTTGCGGGCGTAGGCGGGGTTATCCAGCTCGCCGCTCTGTTCCCAGCGGTGCTCGACCCCGGCCCAGGCGGCGAAGCGGGCGGCATCCTCGCGCTCCACCTGGGCGAGGCTGGCGCTGACGGCGGTGACGGCCACCAGGCGCCCGCCCGACTCGCGGCGCACCTGCTCGGCGCTCCAGAGGAGGAAGGCGCTGTCGACCCCGCCCGAGTACGCCACGATCAGGCCATCGCGCAGGAGGTCCCGCAGGCCGGCCCGGAGGGCGGCGTACTTGGCCTCGACGGGCGCGGACGGCGTGGCAGTGCTAACCATGGGACCCGGACTGAGCCACCCACGACGAGGGGAGTCAAAAGTGAAAGGGCGGTCCGGATTCCAAGCGCCTGCGCGCGGCGCACGGCGGACGTCGACCTTCAGCGGCCGGCTTTCGGTCGCGGCAAACGCGGGAGCGGGTTGCCCGGGACGATCAGTGGCCCGGCCGCGAAAACTGCGCGTGAGGCTGGGTCTACCGTGACCAGCACGCCGTGGATATTCTCCGCCCCGAACGTCTCGAGGCGGGTCACGTTGGGCACGCGTTCACCCTCCGCGGTGAAACGGAGGCCTTCGTCGAGGCGGTAGCGGTGCTCGTCGGCGTGCACCAAGAGCACCGGCCGGCCAAAGGCGCGCGCGGCCGCCTCTAGCGCACGGAGGAAGTTCTCGAAGCCCGGGTCGTAACCCGGCCGGTTCCTGTCGGAGCCGAACGGGTCCGCCTGGAAAAAGAGAACGACGCCCGGGGCGGCCGTCTCGGTCGCGGCCGCGAAGGTGGCGCGGATCCACGCCACGACCGCCGCGTCGCGCTCCCGCCATTCCACGAGCGCGCCGGGGACCGTGGGCTGGTGGTTGTTGTGGCTACCGACGACGTGGAGCGTCGCGAAGACGACGCCCCCGAGCGTCCAGCGGGCGTGTTCAACGAAACGGGCGTGGGCCGGGTCGCGGCGCTGGGTGACGAGCGGGAGGGGGCGACCGCCAAGGCTGCGCTCCTCCGCGAAATAGACCGCGCGGAGGCGCGCGAGCCGCTCGAGGGGATCGAAGCCGCCGGCGGCGGGCCGGTGGGCGTCGGTCCACTCGTTGTCTCCGGGCGTGTAGACCAGCGCGGTGGCGAGGCGGTTAAAGTCCGCGCGGCGGCGCAGGTAGAACGCGTCCGTGGCGGGCTCATCGCCCCCGAGGGTGTCCCCGAGGTGTACGGCGAAGGCAGGCTGGTGGCGGTCGACCTCGGCGAGAAGGCGCCGGAACGCCTCGTCGCTGCCGGCGTGGCGGGCGTAGGGCATGCAGCCGAACGCGGCGAAGGAGAACGGGGCCGGCTCTGCGGCGGGGATGGCGGCGGGCAGCAGCGCGAAAACGGCCAAGAGGAGGCGGGGCGGCATCGGCGGCAGGCTGCGTTGGCGCGCGGAGGTTGCCAAGGCCGGGCTTGAGCCTCCCGGCGGATACGGCTGACTGCCCGCGCACGCCGATGAGTTCCCCGCGTCCGTCCTCTTCCGGGCATCCGGCCCGCCGCCCGCGGTGGGCCACGGGTTGGCTGCTCGCAGCGGTGCTCGCCGGTCCGCTCGGTGCGCACGGGGACGACCAGCGGGTGCTGGAGCTGCTCACGGCGGAGCTGGCGCGGGCGCCGGACGCGGACCTGCACCTGCGGCGGGGGGAACTGCACCGGCACCTGCGCGACTGGGCGCGGGCGGAGGCGGATTACGCGGCGGCGGCGCGGCTGGCGCCGGAGTTGGCGATGGTGGCGTACTTCCGGGCGCGGGCGCGGTTGGAGGCGGGCGATCCGGCGGGGGCGCTGCCGGCGATCGACCGGTTCCTCGCCGCGGAACCCGGTTCGCCGGCAGGTTGGTTCCTGCGGGCGGAGATCCACGCCGCCGCGGGCCGCACCGCCGCGGCCGCCGCGGACTGCGCGCGCGGGATCGAGCGGGCGCCGGAACCACGGCCGGAACACTTTTTGCGCCACGCCCGGCTGCTCGCGGGTGGCGGCGACCGCGGGGCGGCGCTCGCGGCTCTCGACGCCGGCCTGGAACGGCTTGGGTCCGTGGTGTCGCTAGTGGAGCAGGCGCTCACGCTGGAGCTGGAGCGCGGTGCGCCGGACGCGGCCTTGCGGCGGATCGACGTGGTGCTGGCGAACGCGCCCCGGCGGGAAGGTTGGCTGTTTCGGCGCGGCGAGGTGCTGGAACGGGCGGGGCGGCCGGCCGAGGCGCGCGGTGCCTACGCGGAGGCGCTGGCGGCG
>SYDD01000156.1 GCA_005786775.1 Opitutaceae bacterium | reverse complement strand
GGGTTCACCGCGCTGCAGCCGTAGCCGATCAGCAGGGCGAAGTGGTGCACCTCGCGCGCCTCGCCGGTCTCGAGGACCAGCGAAACCCGCGTGCGCAGGCCCTCGCGGATGAGGTAGTGGTGGAGCCCGGCCACCGCGAGCAGCGCGGGGATCGGCGCGAAGTCCTTTGTCACGCCGCGGTCGCTGAGGATGAGGACGTTGACCTCCTCCTCTTCGATCATCCGGCGGGCCATGATGGAGAGCTCCTCCATCGACTTGGCGAGGCCCTTCTCCCCGCGGGTAACGCGGAAAAGGATCGGCAGCACCCCGGTCTTGAGGCCGGGAAGGTGGGTGCGGCGGATCTTGCCGAACTCCTCGTTGGTGAGCACGGGCCACTTCAGCTCGACGCGGCGGCAGGCGCTCGGCTCGGGCTGGAGCAGATTGCCCTCGGAACCGAGGCGGGTCTCGGCGGAGGTGACGATCTCCTCGCGGATCGAGTCGATCGGCGGGTTGGTGACTTGGGCGAACAGCTGCTTGAAGTAATCGTAGAGCAGCCGCGGCTTGTTGGAGAGCACCGCGAGGGCGGCGTCGTTGCCCATCGAGCCGATCGCCTCCACCCCGTCCTTGGCCATCGGCAGGAGCAGGATGCGCTCGTCCTCAAAGGTGTACCCAAAGGCGATCTGGCGCTGGAGGAGCGTGTCGTGGTCCGGCGGCTCGATCTTGGGCGCGGCGGGCAGGTCGCTCAGGTGGACGAGGTGCTGGTTCAGCCACTCGCGGTAGGGATGCGCGCGGCAGATCTCGCGCTTGATCTCCTCGTCCTCGATGATCCGGCCCTCGGCGGTGTCGACGAGGAACATCCGGCCAGGTTGGAGGCGACCCTTGCGGACCACTTGGTCGGGCGGGATGTCGAGGACGCCGGCCTCGGAGGCCATAATGACGAGGCCGTCCTTGGTGACGTAGAAGCGGGAGGGGCGGAGGCCGTTGCGGTCGAGGATGGCGCCGATCTGGCGGCCGGCGGTGAAGGCGACCGAGGCGGGGCCGTCCCAGGGCTCCATCAGGCAGGAGTGGAACTGGTAGAAGGCGCGGCGCTCGTCGTCCATCGACTCGTGGTAGGACCACGGCTCGGGGATCATCATCATCATCGCGTGCGCGAGGGGGCGGCCGGCGAGGACGAGCAGCTCGAGCGTGTTGTCGAACATCGCCGAGTCGGACCCGTTGGGGTTGATGATGGGAAGGATCTTCCGGATGTCCTCGCCGAAGAGCTCGCTGGCGAAGAGCGCCTGGCGGGCGTGCATCCAGTTCATATTTCCGCGCAACGTGTTGATCTCGCCATTGTGGGCGAGGTACCGGTACGGGTGCGCGCGCTCCCAGCTGGGGAACGTGTTGGTGGAGAAGCGGGAGTGGACGAGCGCGAGGGCAGACTCCATCCGCGGGTCCTTCAGCTCCGGGAAATACTGGTCGACCTGGTCGGTCGTTAGCATCCCCTTGTAGACCAGTGTCTTGTGGGAAAGGCTGGCGACATACCAGTACTCGGCGCCGGGGAGCGTCGAGGTGCGGATCTCGGCGTATCCGCGCTTGCGGACAACGTAAAGCTTGCGCTCGAAATGAGCCTCGTCGCGGGTGTCGGGGCCGCGGCCGATGAAGGCCTGGCGCATGAAGGGTTCGACGGACTTGGCAGTGTCGCCGAGCATCGAGTTGTCGGTCTTGACCGTGCGCCAGCCGAGGAACTCGAGGCTCTCGGCGCGGACGACTTGCTCGAAGCGCTCCTCGATCTTGCGGCGCATCGCGGCGTTGCGGGGGAGGAAGAAGAGGCCGGTGCCGTAGTGGCCGGGGGCGGGGAGGGTGATGCGGGCGGCCTCGCAGGCCTCCTTGAGGAAGCGGTGCGGCATCTGGATGAGGATGCCCGCGCCGTCGCCGGTGTTGATCTCCGCGCCGCTGGCGCCGCGGTGGTCGAGGTTGCGGAGGATCTGGAGGCCGTCGGCCACCATCCGGTGGGACTTGCGGCCGTGGAGGTCGGCGATGAAGCCCACGCCGCAGGCGTCGTGCTCGCAAGCCGGGTCATAGAGGCCTTGGTTCGCCGGCAGGCCGGGGGAGAGGCGCGGGGCGGCGCTGGCGGGAGCGGGCGGAGGCGTGGCGGGAGCGGGATTCATCGCGGCGGAAAAGGGGGGAGGAGGCGGGTGATGGGAGCGTCTGAAGCAAAAAAAGGGCCGGTCTCGGTGGTGCGAGAGCGGCCCGGGGAAGTATTAATTGCGCAGAGCTCTCGCAGAAGAATTAGAAGAAGCGGATCGTTTTGGTGGCCATTTTGGCGTGCTCCGCGTCGGAGCAACCCGCGTTCGTCGGGACGTCCAGGGGGACGTCCGTCGGTTTCACGAGATCGTTGCTGAGCAGGTAATTCTCCACTTCCTCGCCGGAGACGTCGGCGAGCATCACGCCATCGATCTCCACGCAGGGCGAGAGAGGCTGGCCGGACTTGCGCACCATCTCCGCGTAGTTCTCGCGGTGGTTGATGATGTCAATGTCCTCGAAGGGCAGGCCGTGCTTCCGCAGGATGGCGCGGACACCGTTGGACCAGCCGCAGTGAGGCTTTAGGTAGGCTTTGATCGTCATGCGGTGAACGGTTGGGAAAACAGAATCGCCCCGCAGTAAACGCCCGCGCTCCGGGCGATCAAGCGCCCTTTTCGAAAACTTTCCCAAAAACGCCCCGCGCGCGCCGCCCACGGCCAAAACCCGGCTGGCGTTTTGCGCGGCGCCGCCTATCACCCGCGCGATGAAGGTTCTCGTCACCGGCGCCGCCGGATTCATCGGCCACCACGTCGCCCGCCGCCTGGCGGAGACCGGCCGGTGCGAGGTCCTTGGGATCGACACGCTCGACCCCTACTATGATCCGGCCCTGAAACAGGCGCGGCTGAACCTGCTCGCGCGCTTGGAAGATTTCCGGTTCGTGCAGGCCGACTGCGCCGACGCGGAGAAATTCCCGGCGCTGGTGGCCCACTGGCGGCCGGACTACGTGGTGCACCTCGCGGCGCAGCCGGGGGTGCGGCACAGCATGACGCACGCGCCGGCCTACACGCGGAGCAACCTCGAGGGATTCGCCACCGTACTGGAGGCCTGTCGCCGCACGCCGCCGCGTCACCTAGTGTTCGCCTCGAGCAGCAGCGTCTACGGCGCGGGCGCGGTCGCGCCGTTCCGCGAGGACGCGGTCACCGACCAACCGGTCTCGTATTACGGCGCCACCAAGAAGGCCAACGAGCTGATGGCGCACAGCTACGCGCTGAACCACGGCCTGCACATCACGGGGCTGCGGTTCTTCTCGGTCTACGGTCCCTGGGGCCGGCCGGATATGGCGCCCACGCTCTTCGCCAGCGCCATCCGCGCGGGCCGCCCGCTCCCGCTCTACAACGCAGGGCGCAACCGCCGGGACTTCACCTACGTAGACGACATCGTCGACGGAGTAGTGAAGGTGCTGCTCTACCCGCCCGCGGTCCCGCCGCGGCCGCCGCTGCGGCTCTATAACCTCGGCCACAACCGGCCGGTCGAGACGCTACTGTTCGTCCGCATGCTCGAGGAGCTGCTGGGGAGGAAAGCACAAGTCGAGCTACTCCCGCCGCAGCCGGGCGAGATGCTCGAGACCGGCGCGGACCTCACGCGTATCCAGACGGAGGTGGGCTTCACCCCGCGCGTGCCGCTCGAGGAAGGCCTCCGCCGCTTCGTCGAGTGGTTCCAGGGCTATTACCCGCTGGATGCCGGCTGACTCGTCCCCCCGTGAAGACCTTTTTGCTGCTGCTCGCCTCGAATGTCTTTATGACCTTTGCCTAGTACGGGCAGCTGAAGCTGAAGTTCTTCGAGGGTCGCTCGCTCGGCTTCGTCATTTTAGTTTCATGGGGCATCGCATTCTTCGAGTACCTGCTGATGGTGCCCGCCAACCGGATCGGCTACGCTAACGGGATGACCGGCTACCAACTGAAGGTGATGCAGGAGGTGATCACGCTCGGCGTATTTGTCGGCTTCGCTTGGCTGGTGCTGGGCGAGCGCCTGACCTGGAACTACGCGGTCAGCTTCCTGCTGCTTCTCGGCGCGGTGTACTTTGCCGTCGGCGTGAAGCCGGCGGGCCCTTGAGTCCCGCTTGGCCGCAAGACGCGGTCGGACCGCCGGGGCGGCCGCCTCAGCGGCCGAGGGCGAAGAGCCGGGTGCCGGTACGGACGAACAGATTGCCGTGGGCGATCGCCACGCTCGAGCGGTGGCGGGTGTCGTCCCCCTCGTCGCGGAAGTTCGCCGTGTGCAGCAGGCGGAACGCGTCGCCGCCTGCCTGGATCACGAACACGTCCGCATCGAAGTTCATCACGTAGATCCGGCCATCCGCGGCCGTGGGCGAGGCCTGCAGGACGGAACGCCCACCGAGGTCGCCGCTCCAGATCACCGCGCCGTCGGCCGGGTTCACGCAGTAGAGCTTCCGCTTCACGCCATTCAGGATGTAGAAGCGGCCGCCGTAGTAGAGCGGCGAGGGCACGTCGGAGGTCAGATCGCGCTCGTTGCGAGACGGCGCCACGTCGGCCGCGACCTCCGTCTGCTGCACGTGGCTCTGCCACGCCAGGTCGCGGAACGAAAGCGTGCCCTGGCCGCCGGCCTTGACCGCGTAGACCGGGGCGTTCTTCGGCGCGCAGGCGAGGAGGACCCCCCCGCCGGCCGTCGGGGAGGGCACGAGGCGCCAGTGGCCGATGCGCGTCGTGTTCCACGTGCCCCAGCGCCACAGCTCGCGACCGGTCGCCGGATCGTGACCGGTGAGGCTGTCGCCGCCGATCACCACCAGCTCCCGGCGGCCCTGATGCTCGAAGGGCAGGGGCGTGCTGAAGGCCTCGCGCGACTCCGCCACGGCGTCGGAGGGACGGAGGACCCGCCAGAGCTCGCGACCGGTCGCGGGCTCCAGGGCGAGCAGGTACGATTCGTTGCCCGTGGGCTTGCCGCGCCCGCGCACCGCCACGTCGCGCTGCAAGACCTGGATCACGAGGCGCCCATCGTGGAGCAGCGGGCTGGTGGCGAAGGTCCACTGGAAGGCGAAGGGGCCGAGGTTGCGCTCCCAGAGCTTCCGGCCCTCGACGGTGAAGGCCACGAGTTCCCCGGTGCCGAAGAAGAACACCACCGTGCGGCCGTCGGTGACCGGCGAGGGGGAGCAGGAGTTGCTGTACTGGCCGTCGGTCGAGAAAGCGGAGATGTCGGCGCGCCACAGCACGGCGCCGGTGCGGCGGTCGAGGCAGAGCGCGGCCTGCTGGCCCGAGGCGGCGTCGGCCGCGGGGAGGAACACGCGGTCGCCGTGGATGACCGGCGTGGCGGCGGAGGGGCCGGGCAGCGCGACGGACCACTTCACGTTTTCGGTGCGGCTGAACGTGGCGGGCAGCCCGGTCTCCGGGCTGGAGCCGTTGTGGGCGGGGCCGCGCCAGTTGTCCCAGTCGCCGGCGGCCAGCGGAAGCGGGAGGAGCGGGAGGAGGAGGGACAGGAGGCGCGGGAGGGGCATCAGGGGAAGGGTTGGGCGTACTCGAAAGCGCGTTTCCGCGCCCGGTCAAGTCGCGGGGGCGGGGCGGCCGGGAAGGGGGCTCAGAACGTGCCTTTGAGGCCGAAGGTCCAGAGCGAGCCAGCGAACTCCGCGCTGCGGAAGGTCGCGTGCTGCGGGACGCCGGGGCCGTCGACCTCCTGCTGGTCGGGCATATCGAGGACGTTGCGGAGGGTGAAATAGAGGGAAACGCGGGGCGTCAGGTTGTACTCGCCGAGCAGGTCGAGGAAGACGCGACGGACGGTGTAGTTGTACGTGCCGGCGGGGATGCTGGCGCCGGTCACCGGTCCGTTGCGGCTGCGGCCCTGGTAGCTCCAGTTGGCGCGGAGGTTGAACCGCTCGCGCACGAGGGAGGCGCCCCAGCTGGCCTTCAGCGGCACGTAACTCTGGAAGTTGGCCGTGGCCTCGCCCGTGGGACGCTGCGCGGAGTAGTTGGCGAACACCTGCACGCCCCGCGCCCAAGACGGCAGGAACGTCAGCGCCTGCTTGTAGCTGAAATCGAAGCCCGTCATCCGCACCGTGCTCTGGATGTTGTGCTGGGTGACGACGTCGAAGACCCCGAAGGTGGCGGGATCGAGGGCGTAAAGGGAGAGGAACGCGGGCGTGGCGGGAAACGTGGTCTCGCCGAAGAAGTTCCGGAACTGCCGGACGAAGCCGCCCAGGGAAACCTGGCCGACGCCGGCGAAGTAGTACTCGAGGCGGGCGCTGAACGAGCGCGCCATCCACGGCTTGATGGCGGCGTTGTTGACGGAGATGCGGTTCGCGGGCCCCGGCGGCGCCGTCTCGTCGGGCAGGTTGAGGCCGCCGGCGTACTGCTCGAAGCTGGGCCGACCGATGGAGTGATAGTAGGCCGCTCGGGCGACGAGGTTCTCGCGCACGTCGTAGCTCGCGTTGAGGCTGGGGAACCACCGCAGGTACTCCTTCTCGGCCCGCGCGCCGCGGTCGATGTAGGTGAGCCGCGAGTACTCCAGCGAGTTGGCGTTGGCGACGATCGGGACCGGCCGGCCGCCGACGAGGATGACGTTGCCCGCGGCGTCGCGCCGGTAGTTGAGGCTGGGGTCGTTGAGCGGGCCGAACGCGACCGTGTTGGTCTGCTCGGCCCGAAGTCCGCCGACCAGCCGCAGCCGGCGATCGAGGGCGGCCACGTCGCCCCGCAGGAAGGCAGCCGAAACGACCTCACTGGTCGCGCGCGAGCGCAGAACGTCGGAGCGGTAGGCCCCGTTCTCATTGTAGACGAGATGGCCGGGGTTGGCCCGGTAGTGGGACCAGAGCCGCGCGTTGTCCAACCACTGCACCCGCGGGAAACCGAACGGCATCTCGCGCCGCGAGTAGCCGGGCGCGAAGAACGGCGTCGCGACGTCGTCCCCGCCCACCGGGGCGGTGGAGCCGCGCCCGTCCGCGCCGACAAACGCCCAAGTGTAATCGCCGCGCCGCGCCTCACGGTTGTTCCGCCGCAGGTCGAGGCCCGCCTTGAGCGTGACCGGGAGACGCAAATCGAACGTGCGCCCGACGTTCGCGTAGGCCCCCTGCTGCAGGTCGTGGTTCGTCAGCGGGTTGGCGCTGGTCTGGGTGACGGCGTACGTGCTGATCGAATAGGGATCGACCGGGGCGCCGGCGGCATCCGTCACGGTGATGGCCCGCGGCCGGAGGTAGAAGATGTCGGCGAAGCCGATGGTCACGCCCGTGCGCTGGGCTACGGAGCCGACGAAGTACCCCTTGTCGATGTCGCGGAAGGTGTTGCGCCCGATGGAAACGCCGAGGCCCGCCTCCAGCTTCCACACCGGGCCGTCGTGGCGCCACACGAGCGAGGGGGAGATGGTGGAGTTGGTGCGGTCGCGGAACGTGTTGGAGAGCTGCAGCTGGCCCTGGCCGGGGGCGCCCCGGGTCTCGAAGGGCGTGAAGTCACCGGGGTTGACGCGGTTGATGGTGAAGGTGAGGGACCGGTTGAGGACGAGGAAATCGATGAAGTAGTGCTGGTAGGAGAAGGACAGGCGGTCGTGCGGGGAAAAGCGCCAGTCGGCGGTGGCGCCGAAGGAGAACCGCGCCGCGTTCTTGGTGCCGTCGCGCATCAGGGTCTGCGTCAGGTAGGGGCGGTCGGCGGTGGTGTGCGGGAAGGCCACGCCATTCGTGGCCGTGTTGAGGCCGTGCCAGCGGTTCTGGATGAAGTCCTCCTTCGTGCCGTTTTCCGAGAAGCCGCCGGAGAGCGTGAAGCCGAAGTTGCGGGTCACGGGCCGCACGTAGGAGAAGTCGAAGCCGGGCAGGATCTTCCAAGTGTCCTTTTCGAAATAGCCCGGCGTCCGGCGCAACTCGCGCACGTTGTCGCGCATCATCACGAAGGTGTTCAGGGAAAGCTGGGGCTTCGCGCGCTCGAAGGCGCTGCGCGGCACCATGTTCACCAGGCCCGCGAGCGCCGAGCCCGGCGCGTCGGGCGTCGGCGAGTACTGCACCTCGATGCGCGACGTCGCGGTGATCGAGGTCATATCCATCTGCGCGGAGCGGGAGGTGACACTGTTGCCCCCCGCGCTCGCCAGATTGAAGCCGTTGACCTGTACCGGCACGTTCGCCGAAGGAACGCCGTGGATGGAGATGCCGCGCGCCAGCGCCCCGGCCTCGTACTCGATGCTGATGCCCGGCACGAACTTGAGGAACTCGCCCACGCTGCCCTCCGCCACGGCGCCAAACTCGTCGGTCGAGACCACGCTGCGGATGTCGGGCGCGTACCGCTGCTCGTTGATCGCGATCGCCGCCGCCGCCATCTCGCGGGAGGTGGCGACCACGAAATCCGCCAGCCGCACCGTCTCGCCCGCCCGCGCCGTCGCCGACACCAGCTGGAAATCCTGCACCACCACGCTGCCCACCGGCACGGTGACGGTCACCTCCTGCGCGGCGAAGCCGGTGTGGAAGACGCGGATCCGGGCGGATCCCGCGGGCACGCCGGCCAGCCGGTAGAAGCCGGCCGGATCCGTGAAGACCTCGCGCGCCTCGCCGCCAAGCGTGACCCGGACGCGCTCAAGGAAGAGGCCGGAGGCCGGGTTGGAAACCCGGCCCTCGACGGTGCCGGTGTCAGCCGCGGCGGCCACGGCGGGACCGGCCAGGAACAGGGACAAAACGAAGCAACGCAGCAGTGGGGGGACGCAGCGGAAGGACATAGGGGTAAGGGGCTAAACCCCAGATGGAGCGGCCCTTTTTGCCAGTCAAGCTGTCGCCCGTCGTGCTAGTCGTCCTTCGCCTTGCCCAGCTGGCGGGTCTCGGCCCCAACCTCGCGCACAAAGGCCTCGGCGAGGCGGAGCAGGGTCGCGGTCTCAGCCGGGCGTTCAGCGGCCAGATTGCGTTCCTCGCCCAGATCGCGCGCGAGGTCGAAGAGCTCCACCTGGCCGCTTGTCCAGTGCTTGATCAGTTTGAGGTCACCCTGCCGCAAGGCGGTTTGGGCACGCCGGTCGACCGCCTGGTGGAAGATCAGATGCGGCCGGCGGCGGCGGACCTCCCCCACCCCGCCGCTCAGCCAAAGCTCCCGCAGGCTGCCCCCATCCACCTCGGGCGGCAGCGGCTCACGATACCCTGCGAAATCCGCGAACGTCGGTAGCAGATCCAGCCCGGTCACGGGCACCCGGCTGACGCTCCCCGGCGTTACCCCGGGGCCGGCGACCAGGAACGGCACGCGGATCCCACCCTCGTAGAGCGTGCCCTTGCCGGCCCGCAGCGGATGGTTGAGCCCCGGACCAGTCGTGCTCGCGCCCGGCAAGGTGGGCCGCCCGCCGTTGTCCGACATAAAGATCACGTAGGTCCGCTCGCGCAGGCCCAGCCGGCCGAGTTCCTCCAGGAGTCGGCCCACGCCGGCGTCCAGGTCGTGGGTCATCGCGGCGAAGGAGACGAGCTGGTGCTTGCGGCCGGGGGGCCAGGCCGTGGCGCGCGCGTGGGATTCCGCGGAATACTGGATCTCCAGGTGGACCGCGTAGTGCGAGACCTGCAGGAAAAACGGCGTCCCCGCCCGCGCCTGTTCGGCCAAAAAGGCAGTCGCCCGGTCTGTCAGCGAATGAATCAGCTTGGGGTCGTTCCGCTCCGGTTGGCCGCCGGCGTCCCGGCCGCCGCCGGTCGCGTTGCTGGTAACGCCATCGCTGACGTCGAAACCCTGGTCGGCGGGGCTGATCCCGTCGTAGCGGTGGTCCCACTTGCCCAGATGGGCAGTGCGGTAGCGCGGATCCGCGGCCTTGAGCAGCCGGGGCACGTTGAGCTGCCGCCGGTAGACGGCGGGCCAGCCGGCGCGGTCGCGCTGGTACTCGTGGCGGGCGGGAGACTGGCCGACCTGCAGGCTGCGGCGGGTCGGGCAACAGTAGGGCGCAGGGGCGTAGCCGTCGGTGAAACGCATCCCCTGCGCGGCGAGGCGCTCGAGGTTGGGGGTGCGGTGGTGGTCGCTGGCAGTGTCCGGCCGGCCCGGGATCATCGCCAGCGAGGTGCCGACCCAGCTCTGGTCATCGGAGAGGATGAGCAGGAAACTGGGCGGGACCGGCCGTTCGGCGGCGAAGGCCGACGGAATGAGCCCGAGCAGCAGCCCGAGGCGGCGGGCAAGGCGGAAGAGGGGGAACGCCGGCACGGCCCCACCCTGCGCCCGGCGGGGCGGGAGCCAAGCCTGGAACCGGGCCCGCGCGGCGAGCTTACTCGGCGGCCTCGCCGGTGACGGTGCTGCCGCCGACGACGCTCACCTTGGCAAGGACGGCCTGCTGGATCTTCTCGGCCAGCTCGGGCTTCTCGCGGAGCGCCTGCTTGGCCGCATCGCGACCCTGGCCCACCAGATTACCCTCGTAGGCGATCCAAGCCCCCTTCTTCTCCAGAATCTTGTGCTCTAGGCCGAGGTCGAGCAGCGAGCCGATCTTCGAGATGCCCTCGTCGTACATAATGTCGAACTCGCACTCCGTGAACGGGGGCGAAACCTTGTTCTTCACGACCTTGATCTTGGTCCGGTTGCCCACGACCTTCCCCTCGGGCGTCTTGATCTGGTCCTTGCGCCGGATGTCGATGCGGACGGAGGCGAAGAACTTCAGCGCCCGGCCGCCGGAGGTCGTCTCCGGGTTGCCGAACATCACCCCAATCTTTTCACGGATCTGGTTGGTAAATATGCAGATGCAGTTGGTCTTGCTCACCACCGCGGTGAGGCGGCGCATCGCCTGGCTCATCAGGCGGGCCTGCGCGCCCACGGTGGCGTCGCCCATCTGGCCGTCGAGTTCCGCCTTGGTGGTGAGGGCGGCGACCGAGTCCAACACGATGACATCGATGGAATTGGAGCGGATGAGGGTCTCCATGATGTTCAGCGCATCCTCGCCGGAGTCGGGCTGGGAGACGAGGAGGTCGTCCAGATTCACCCCGACCACGCGGGCGTACTTCGGGTCGAGGGCGTGCTCGACGTCGATGAAGGCGGCGAGGCCGCCGCGCTTCTGGGCCTCGGCGATGACGCTCAAGCAGAAGGTCGTCTTACCGGAAGACTCCGGCCCGTAGATCTCGATGATGCGGCCCTTGGGCAGGCCACCCACGCCGAGGGCCAAGTCCACCGCGAGCGACCCGGTGGTCAGCGTCTCGACCTTCATCTTCTGGGCATCGCCCAGCCGCATGATCGACCCCTCGCCGAACTGCTTGGTGATCGAGGAAACGGCCAGCTCGATGTTCTTTTCCTTCGCGGCGGAGGCGGTGGCGAGAGCGGCAGCGGCCGGGGCGGCAGGTTTGGCGGGGGCGGGAGCGGCTTTGGACATAGGGAAAAAGAGGGGGAGGAAGCGGCGGGCGGCGAAGAGGTGAGCGGTTGCCCGCGGCGGTTCAAGCCCGCCTTCACCCGGAAAAGGGGTGGACGGGGAACCGGCGGTCGTCCCGGACACTGCACGTGTTCATTTGAACACGTCAAGCCCGGAAGCAGTACCCGCCGCCTCGCCGCCGCGGATGGCCACAGGATTGCCTCGCGCGCCGGGCCACCCCAGCGTCGCGCCACCCCCCTGAATCATGCTCCCCGCTACCCTGACCCGTCCGTCGCTCGCGCTGCCCTTCCGCCGCACCCTCCTCCTGCTCCTCTGGAGCCTCTGCCCGGCAGTCTTCGCCGCGCAGGGCGCGGGCACCGGAGTGATTGAGGGACGGGTGTTCGACGCCGGCCGCGGCGAGTACCTGGAGAAAGCGCTGATTTCGGTCGAGGGCACCCGCCTGGAGGTCCTCTCCGGCGAGACGGGCCAGTACCGCCTCGCCAACGTCCCCGCCGGCTCCGTGCGCGTGAAGGCCTTCTTCACCGGCCTGCCCCTCCAGACGGTCACCGCCACGGTCACCGCCGGGCAGACGACGACCCTCGACCTCACCTTCCCCGCCGCCGGGGGCCGCCGGGCAGGCAGCGACGTCGTCCGCCTCGATCAGTTCGTTGTCGCCTCGTCCAAGGAGATGGAGGGCGCGGCCATCGCGATCAACGAGCAGCGTTTCGCGCGGAACATCGTGAACGTCGTGTCCGCCGATGAGTTCGGCACGATCGCGGACGGGAGCATCGGCGAGTTCATGAAGTTCCTGCCGGGCATCACCAGCGACTACACCGGCGGCGACGCCCGGCGTTTCTCGATCAACGGCGTGCCGGCGGACAACGTTCCCATCTCGCTGGGTGGCTTCGACCTCGCCAGCGCCGCGGGGGCTGGCACCCGCCGGGCGGTCGAGCTCGACCAAGTCTCGATCAACAACATCTCGCGCATCGAGATCAACCGCTCACCCACGCCGGACACCCCCGGCTCGGCCCTCGCGGGCGCGGTGAACTTCGTGCCCCGCAGCGCCTTCGAGCGCAACAAGCCGGCTTACAGCTACAGCGTCTCCTGGCTGATGAAGGACGCCGAGCGCGCGTTCGGCCGCCGCACCCCGGGGCCGGGCTGGGGCCAGATGTCCTACAAGATCCACCCCGGCGTCGATGTGTCCGCGATCGTGCCCGTCTCCAAGACCTTCGGCTACACTGTCTCCGCCGGCTACTCCCTCCAGTACACGCCCCAGTCCAACACCGCGATGCAATGGCGCGGCGCCCAGGTCGGCACCAACGTCGCCGCCACCGCCACCACCGGCCTGCCGGCCACCACGCCCGATAACCCGTACCTCGGTGTCTTCTCCTGGCGCGACAGCGGCAAGAACACCTCCCGCGAGAACTTCGCCACCACGATCGACTGGAAGCCGGCGCCGCACGATCGCCTGACCTTCGGCTTCTCCTACGGGATGCTGCGCGAGCACTTCGCCACCCGCACCCAGACGTTCACCATCAACCGCATTATGCCGGGCAACTGGAGCCCCACCCACAGCTGGGGCCAGGTCAGCCTCTTCCCCGCCACCGGCACCGCCGTCAACGCGGGCCAGATGACGATCGCCAACAACGGCCGCATCCGCCCCGGCCGCACCGTGACGCCGTCCCTCCGCTGGCTCCACGACGGCCCCGTCTGGAAGTCGGATGCCGGCGTCGCCTACGGCAACTCGCGCATCGATTACCAGGACATCGACAAAGGGTTCTTCAACGGGATGACCCTCCAGCGGAACAATGTGCAGATCCTTTTCGACGACATCTTCTACCTCCGCCCCGGCCGGATCACCGTCCTCGACCCCGAGGGCCGCCGGGTCGACCCCACGCGCCTCGATTCCTACTCGCTGGTCTCCGCCAACAGCAACCGCCAGCGCACCTACGACACCACCCGCCAGGCCTACGCCAACGTGCGGCGCGACTTCGACCTGCGCGGCGCCCTGCTCACCGTGAAGCTCGGCGCCGACGTGCGCAGCAAGATCCGCGACCTCCGCGGCCCCGGCGGCAACCTCGAGACCTACACCTACGTCGGCGCCGACGGCCGCGCCAGCACCACTCCCTTCACCCAGGCCGGCCTCGCCAACGACGACAGCCCGCTGCGCTTCCTCGACGAGGTTTACTCCGAGCGCATCCCCGACTTCGGCCTCCCCAAGCAGCAGCACGTCGACAACGGCAAGCTTTGGCAGGACTGGCTCCGCAACCCGACCCACTGGACGCGCAACGCCAACAACGACTTCATCGCCGTCACCAGCTTCTCGCGCCGCGCCCAGGAGGTCATCTCCTCCCTCTTCGGCCGCGCCGATCTCGGCCTCCTCGGCAACCGGCTCCGCCTCACCGGCGGCGTCCGCGCCGAGCAGACCAACATCGACGCCGAGGGCCCGCTGCTCGATCCGACCCTCGCCTTCCAGCGCGACGGCGCCGGCAACGTGCTCCGCGGCCCGAACGGCGCCCCGCTCCTCCAGGTGCCGACGAATGCCGGGCTGCCCTACTCGCAGCTCGTCCGCATCGAGCGCGGCACCCGCGCCCGCAAGGAATACCTGCGCCTCTTCCCCAGCCTCAACGCCAGCTACAACCTCACGGAGTCCCTCATCGGCCGGCTCGCCTACTCCCAGTCGGTCGGCCGGCCCGACTTCAACCAGTACGCCGGCGGCGTCACGCTCCCGGACCTCGAGAACCTCAACCCGAACTCCCGCATCACGGTCAACAACGCCTCCATCAAGGCCTGGCAGGCCGAGACCTACATGGCGCGGATCGAGTACTACTTCGGCAACGTTGGCAGCTTCTCGGTCGCCGCCTTCATCCGCGATTACGACAACTTCTTCCGCAATGTGACCGAGTACGTGAGCGACTCGTTCCTCCAGACCTACGGGCTCGATCCCGACGAGTACGGCAACATCCTCACGGTCACCCAGTTCAACGAGCAGCAGCGCATCCGGCAGCACGGCTTCGAGATCGATTACAAGCAGTCGCTGACCTTCCTCCCGCACTGGGGGCGCGGCCTCCAGTTCTTCGCCAACATCAGCTCCCAGCGCGCGAAAAATACCGACAACCTTCAGGACATGAACCCGTTCACCGCCAACTGGGGCCTCAGCTTCACCCGCCCGAAGTTCAACGTGCGCATCAACGAGAACTACCGCGGCATCCAGCGGCGCGGCCTCGTCGCCAGCACCGCGACCAACAGCATCGAGCCCGGCACCTACAACTACCGCCCCAAGCGCCTCTACATCGACGTCACCGGCGAGTACTACTTCCGCCGCGGCACCGCGTTTTTCTTCGCGATGCGCAACATCGGCGGAGCCACCGAGGACACCAAGATCTACGGCCCCAACACCCCGCTCCACGCCCGCTTCCGCCAACGCGATGACTACGGCGGGTCGCTCTGGACCGCCGGCATCAAGGGCTCGTTCTAGGTTGGCGGCCCTCGTCTGGGCCGATCGGGCCGGGGAAGGATTCCCGGGCTGCACCAGTCCGAGGAGATTGGGCCGCCAACCCGTTCCCACGGCGGCTATGGACGCCACGCACGGCCGCGCTTTCAACTGCGATCCCCTGGTGCCTTTTGTGGCCGTCCCTGCAGTTTTGGTGAAAGCGTTCAGCGCGGGCCGGTGGCGCACGCGCTGAGTGGCGGGCGCTCCCGCCCGCTGGGCGCGTGGCCGGCGGACCGGAAGCGCGTCGCGCATGGCGAGCAGCGCAGCCCCGCGGCAATGGGGACAAAAAAAGGCCCGGGACTTGCGTCCCGGGCCCGAAAACTAGCCCGCCGGGGCCTTACGGTAGCTCGTAGACTTCGATCAGGGCGATGCCCGTCGCGGCACCCGGCCCGGTCACCTGGGCGGTGTAATTACCCGGGGCGAGGGCCAAGATCACGGCGGAGTCATTGGCCGCTAGGCCGAACGCGCCCACCGCGGCCGACGACGTGGCAATCACGTCGCGGTCGGCCGAGGTAGTCCAGTTGGTGTTCTGGGCCACCGTGGTCGAGCCGCTGAGCAGCTGCAACGTGGGCTGGGCGAGGACGCCCGCCACCCCGAACTGCGCGAGGCCCGGGCCAACGCCTCGCACCAGCACGCGCTTGGCGGCGCCCGGTGGCACCACAAAGCCGGCGATGAGGGTGTTATCCCCCGCCCCGGCGGTCGCGCGGGTCGCGATGTTCAGCAGCTTCTGGCCGGGGCTGGCCCCAGAGAGGTCATAAACCTCGATCAGGGCGATGCCCGCGGCGTTGTTGGTACCGCTCACCACGGCGGTGTAGGCGCCGGGGGCGAGGGTGGTGAGGAGGGCCGCGTCCGCCCCGGAAGCTCCGAGCGCGAAGGCACCAGCCCGCGCGCCCGCCGCGTCGATCGCCGCACGGTCCGCCGCGATGCCCGCGTTGACCCCCAGCGAGGCCTGGTCGGAGCTGCGGACCAGCTCCAGCCGCGGGGAGGCTAGCGAGCCCGGCAGGCCGAAGACGGAGCCGAGGGTCGGACCCACGGCGCGGATCAGCACCGGCTTCGACGAGTCGCCCGAGATGACGAAGCCGGCGATGGCGACGCCCTCCCCGGAGGAAACCCGTGCGCGGGACGAGATGTTGACCAGCCGCTGCGCCGCCACCGCGGACTCGCTGCCGCCGATGAAGGACGCGGCGATCGCGCCCGTCGACGTGCCCGTCACCAGGCCGGTCGCGGCATTGATCGTCGCGGAGATGACCGAGCGGGTCGTGAGGACGCTGACCGCACCCACCGCGGTGACCGTGCCGACGCCACCGTCACTGGCGGACCCGGACTGCACCAGCGCGAAGGACTGGCCGGCGGGACCCGCGATCACGTGGGCGACCGCCGCGCCGGCCGTGGCGCCGGACTGGTAGTAGCCGGCCACCCCCTGGGTGGCGCCGACGTCCGCGGCACGGTTGCCGGCAAACGTGCCAGTGAAGCCGCCCGAGGCGGCGCCGGTGACCGAGCCGTCGGTGCCGATCGTGCCGGAGACCGCGACCACGGCCTGCAGCAGGCCATAGGAGTTTTGGCTGAAGGCGAACGCGCCGGAGTCGGTCACGTTGAAGTTCAGGTTCATCAGCGGGGCGGTGCCGGGGTAACCGAGGAAGACCGCGGTGTTGTCGGGCCGCACTAGGAGGGCGAACCCGCCCGCGCCGCCGCCAAAGGCGCCGAAGTAGGTGCCGGCGTAGCTGCGGGTGAGCACGCGGACCGCGGCCGCCCGCGAGGTGACGGAGCCCGCGCTGTTGGTGACCACGACGTCGTAGGCGCCGGACTCACCCGCTACGTAGGCGGCGGCGGTCGCGCCGGCGATGGCCGCGCCGTTGCGGCGCCACTGGAAGGTCGGGCTCGGGGCGGCGGAGACGCCCACCGTGAGCGTCGCGGAACCGCCCGCGGGCACCACCTGCGCAGCGGGCTGCGCCGAGATCACCGGCGCCTGCGGGGCGCTGACCACCGTAAGGGTCGCGACGGAGCTCGTCGACGTGCCGCGGACGTTGGCCACGAGAACATCGTAGAAGCCCGCGTCGCCTGCGGACACGTTGTTGACCGTGAGGACAGGGCCGGTGGCGCCACCGATGTTTAGGCCATTGCGGCGCCACTGGTAGTTGAACGACGAACCACCCGTCGCGGACACCGAGAACGTCGCCGAGGCGCCGACAAAGGCGACCTGCGGGCGCGGCTGCTGGGTCAGCTCCGGCACGGTGGTAACGACCACGTTGGCCGGGGCAGAGGTCACCGAACCGACCGAGTTGGTCACCTGCACCGTGTAGCTGCCGGCCGCGGAGGCCTGGACGCCGCTCAGGGTGAGGGTCGCGCCAACGGCGCCGCTAAGCGCCGCGCCGTTGCGGCTCCACTGGTAGGCCAGCGGCTCGGTGCCGGTGGCACTCACGCTCAGGGCAAGCGTGCCGCCGAGGTCCACCACCGCTGCGGCGGGCTGCGTGGCGATCGCCGGCGCGGAGACCGCGGGGAGGATCGTGAGGGTGAAGGCCTGCGTCGTGACCGCCGGGTTGCTTGCCGTAACCGTGAGGGCCAGCGGCGAACCGGTCGTGTCCGGCGGCGTGCCGGAGAGGACGCCGGTCGTGGCGTTGAGCGAGGCCCACGCCGGCAGGCCGGCGATGGCGAAGGTTGGCACCGGATCACCAGTCGCGGTGAAGGTGAATGACCCCGCGGTCCCGGCGCGGAAGCTCGTCGCCGCGGCGCTCGTGATGGTGGGCGCGGTGCCGACCGTGAGGGTGACGGGGTTCGAGGTGGCATTCGGGCTGATCAGGTTGCTGACCACCACCTGGAACTGGTCGCCGGTCATCGCGGCGGTCGCGTTGGTGATGCGCAGCGTCGCGGTGCCCACCCCGCT
>SYDD01000155.1 GCA_005786775.1 Opitutaceae bacterium | reverse complement strand
CAGGATGTCGGTCACCAGCGCGAGGAACACCTCGAGCTGGTCCGGGGCCATCACCCCGCGGAACGTGAAGGCATCGCGGTCGGTGACGTCGAAACTGAACTCCAGCAGGCGTTCCTCAGCGAGGGCGCGCAGCACCTCCGGACGGAAGTGGACGCCGCCGCCGGCCAGCACGGTGTTCAGCCCGAACTCCTTCAGCGCAGGCTTCTGGCCCGGGAGCTCGAGCAGCCCGGTGCCGACGCGCACCACCGCGTGGACGAGTCCGGGCTCGCTCCGGCCGGGCAGCACGTTGAGGCGCACTTCGTTACCGAGGCGCAACAGGCGCGCGCCCACGCCGGGCAGCTCCCGCTCCTCGACCGGGCCGGCCCCCGCGCCCCAACGGGGCAGCGCGAACGGGGTCTCCCGGACGGCCGCCGCCAGCACCTGGCCGGTCCCGCCCCGGCGCGCGCGCCGCAGTTCCTGGAGCACCTTGTCCGGCGTCAGTTCCAGCGGCACGCCGCCCGCCAGCTGGATCGCGAGCTCGTCGGGACGCCAGAGCGAGCGGAGCACGCGCACGGCCTCCGCGGCGGTGAACTTCTCCAGCCATTCGCGCCGCAGGCGCTCCTCCTCCTCCACGCCCACGAAGACGCGGTGCTCCGCGATCGAGTCGACTAGTCCGGCGGCGAACAGCGCGGGATCGGCCGCGGCCAGTTGTTCCCCGGCGAGCGCCGCGGCCCGCAGGTGACGCCGGCGCAGGGCCTCGACCTCCCCGGCATCGAAACCCCGCTCCAGCGTCAGCCGCACCAGCCGGTCGAGGGCCGCGAGCCCGTCCTTCCAGCCCTCGGCCGGGACGGAGACCGCCGCGGAGGCGACGCCGTGGCCCAGTACCTCGTCGTAGCTGGCATCGCCTCCAGGCCCCTCACGGCGGAGGCGGGCGCCGAGGAGTTCGAGCACGAACGCGCGGCGCTGGCGCTCCGTCGCGGCGGCGCGGGGGTCGGCCGGGGGCGGGGGCGCGACGCACGCGGCCTCGATTTGGACGGAGCCGAGGCCGGGGACCGGGAACAGGCCGGCGCGGAGGGCGCGGGCGTCGAGGCGGCCCTCGGGGCGGGGCGGCACGGGCCGGGTGGGCGCGGGCAGGTCACCGAATTCCTCACGGAGGACCGTGGCGAGGGCGGCAGGGTCGAAGTCGCCGGCCGCCACGAGGACCATCAGGTCGGACCGGTACTGGCGGGCATGGAAGTCGAGGAACTGCTCGCGGCGGAGGCGGGCCACCTGCTCCTCGCCGCCACCGGGGGAGCGCTCTGGGAAGGCGAGCCCGCGGAAGACCAGCGGGAGGGAGGCTTCCTGGCGCAAGCCGGCGAGGCTGGCACGGCCACGAAGCTCGGCGCGCACGATGCGGCGCTCCCGCTCGATGACCTCGGGCGCGAACGTGATTCCGTCAGCGAAGTCGCGGAAGAGCCGGAGCCCCTCGCGGAGCAGCGCGGGGTCGGCGCGGCGGAACTCCAGCCGGTAGGCAGTGTGGCCGAAGGCGGTCTCCGCGTTGATATCGCTGCCATACTCCAGGCCGAGGCGCTGGAAGAGCCGGAGCATCGCGCCCGGAGGGAAGCGCCGCGTGCCGCCGAACGCGAGGTGCTCCGTGAAGTGGGCCAGCCCGCGCTCGTCCGGTCCCTCGTCGCGGGAGCCCGCGAGCACCACCCACTGGAGGGTCACCCGGCCCGGCGTGCCGGCGTGGGGTCGGAGGGCGTAGCGGAACCCGTTGTCGAGGCGGCCCCAGCTAACCTGCGGGTCGGGAGCGGCGCCCTTGACCTCCTCGTGGGCCCAGCGGCCGGCGCGCGGCCCGGCGGGCACGGCGGCGGCGAAGCCGGGGGCGGCGAGGAGCAGCAGGAGGAGCGCGCGCGCGAGCACGCCGCCACGGTGCGGGTTCACGGCGCGGATTCAACCCTGGTCCGCGCGCGCTGGTAACGCTTGCGGACGGGCCGCGGTTGCGTCCTGATCCGCCGGTTCACTCGCCCCCCGCATGCGGGACTACTTTCTCCGCCGCTTCCTGCTGATCCCCCCGACCCTTCTGGGCATCACCCTGATCGTGTTCCTGATCACGCGGGTGGTGCCGGGCGGGCCCATCGAGCGGGCCCTGATGGAGGCGCGGATGGGCGACACGGGCGGGGCGCAGACCAACCAGATTGGCAGCGGCGCGATTTCCGAGGAGCAGATGGCTCAGCTTAAGGCCTACTACGGCTTCGATAAACCGCCCCTCGAGGCTTACCTCCTCTGGCTGGGCAAGGTCGTGCGCGGCGACCTCGGCAACTCGTACCGCTACAACGAGCCCGTCCTCCACATCATCGCCGACCGCCTGCCCGTCTCCCTCCTCTACGGCCTCGTCACCACCCTCCTCGTGTACGGCGTCTGCATCCCGCTGGGCATCGTTAAGGCGGTGCGGCACCGGACGTGGATCGACAACGTCTCGTCCGCGGTGGTGTTCACCGGTTACGCGATCCCCGGCTACGCCCTCGGCGCCCTGCTGGTCGTGTACCTCTCGGCGCGCCTCGGCTGGTTCCCGATGGGCGGCTTCGTGAGCCGCGGCTTTGCCGACCTCAGCCTCGCGGGCAAGGTGGCGGACCTGTTCCACCACGCCGTCCTCCCGCTGGTCTGCTACACCGTGGGCAGCTTCGCCTTCGTCACCCTGCTGATGAAGAACCACCTGATGGACAACCTCGCGGCCGACTTCGTGCGCACCGCGATGGCCAAGGGGGTCACGTTCCGCCGGGCCGTGCTGGGGCACGCGCTGCCCAACTCGCTCATCCCGATCGCCACCCATTTCGGCCAGCACCTCAGCGTGCTGGTCACGGGCTCGTTCCTGATCGAGTTCATCTTCGACATCAACGGGATGGGGCTGCTCGGCTACACCTCGGTGGTGGACCGCGACTACCCGACGGTGATGGGGGTGCTGCTGCTGTCGTCGGTGCTGATTTTGCTCGGGCACATTCTGGCGGACGTGCTGGTCGCGCTGATCGACCCGCGGATCCGGTTCAAGTGAGGCGCGCCCGATGAACCCGTTCCGCCTCCGCCTCGATCCCCTGACGCGCAAGAAGCTGCAGCGCTTCCGCTCGATCCGGCGGGGCTACGTCTCGTTCCTGATTCTGGCCACGGCGGTGGTGCTGTCGCTGGGGGCGGAGCTCCTGGTGAACAGCCGCGCGCTGGTGGTGCGGCACGAGGGCCAGTGGCACTTCCCGACCTACGGCCGCATCCACACCGGGAAGGAGTTCGGCCTCGATTACGCCTACGAGGTGAACTACCGCGAGCTGCGGCGGAAGTTCGCCGCCGACCCCGCGGGGAAAAACTGGGTGCTGCTGCCGCCCGTCCCCTACAACCCGCTCGAGAACTGCCACCCGGGGGAGACCTTCCGCCCGCGGCCGCCCGACTGGGCGCGCCAGAACTTCCTCGGCACCGACCAGATCAACCGGGACATCCTCGCGCGGCTCGTCTACGGCTTCCGCAACGCCCTCGCGTTCGCGGCCGCCTTCATCGTCCTCACCTACGCCGTCGGCATCAGCCTCGGCTGCCTGATGGGCTACTT
>SYDD01000023.1 GCA_005786775.1 Opitutaceae bacterium | reverse complement strand
GTTCGGTTCCGACACGCCGTGGCAATACGAGATGGAGCAGGCGTTCCCGTTCGTCGAGACGCCCGATCAGAAGAAAGCCATCGAGGACACCAAATCCGACATGGAACGACCGTTTCCCATGGACCGATTGGTGTGCGGTGACGTCGGTTTCGGCAAGACCGAGGTCGCCATCCGCGCCGCGTTCAAGGCCGTGCAGGCCGGGCGGCAGGTGGCCCTGCTGGTGCCGACCACGATCCTCGCCCAGCAGCATCTAAACACCTTCCGCGAGCGAATGGCCGGTTATCCGGTGGCGGTCGAGATGCTCAGCCGCTTCCGTTCGCGGGCCGAAACGCGGCAGGTGCTCGCGGCGGCGGCGGCGGGCCAGGTGGACATCCTGATCGGCACCCACCGGCTGCTCCAGGGGGACGTCGTCTTTCGTGAGCTGGGCCTCGTCGTGGTCGACGAAGAGCAGCGCTTCGGGGTGAAGCACAAAGAAGCCCTCAAGCGCCTGCGCGCGACCGTCGACGTCCTTTCGATGAGCGCGACCCCGATCCCGCGCACCCTCTATATGGCGCTGACGGGGGCGCGGGACCTGAGCGTGATCGAGACCCCTCCGGTCAACCGCCACCCGATCCAGACGATCGTGAAGACCTACGACGAGCAGGTCGTAGTCGACGCGATCCAGTTCGAGCTACGCCGTGGAGGGCAGGTGTTTTATCTCCATAACCGCGTGCAGACGATCGAGCTGGTCGCCACGCGGCTGCGCCAGCTGCTGCCGGGCGTCGCGATCGGAGTAGGCCACGGGCAGATGGAGGCGACGGAGCTGGAGCGGGTGATGACGGAGTTCGTCGCCGGGCGGTACCAGGTGCTGCTAGCTACGACCATCATCGAGAGCGGGCTGGATATTCCCAATAGCAACACGATCATCATTGAGGGGGCCGACCGCTTCGGGCTTTCACAGCTCTACCAGTTGCGCGGCCGAGTGGGTCGGTTCCGGCACCAGGCCTACGCCTACCTCCTGTTGCACCGGCACACGCGGCTGCTGGAGATCGCCCGCCAGCGGCTGACCGCGATGCGCCAGCACAACCAGCTCGGGGCCGGATTCCGTATCGCGATGCGTGACCTCGAGCTGCGCGGGGCAGGCAACCTTCTCGGGTCCGAGCAAAGTGGACACATCGTCGGAGTCGGCTTCGAGCTGTATTGCCAGCTCCTGCGCCAGTCCGTTGCGCGGCTCAAGGGCGACCGCACCGCGGCCGCCGTGCGCGCGAACGTGAAGCTCGACTTCGTGTTCGTCGGCGAGGGCCAGCCGGAGGCTCGGGTCGCCCGGCGCCACGTGGACGGCTACACGGCGCTGCGCGACGCCGAGGACGACGGGGCGGCAGAGGTCGCCGTCATCCAAGCCCGGCTGCCCGTCGCCTACGTGACCGAGACGCGGCTGCGGATCGATTTCTACCGCAAGCTCGCCCTCGCCGACTCGCTCCCGGCACTCAAACAGATCGAGGCCGACCTGCGGGACCGCTTCGGCCGCTTCGGCGATGAGGTGAAGGCGCTGCTGCTGGTCACGGAGATAAGGGTGCGCGCCGAGCAGAAGGGTGTATTATCCGTCGAGACCGACGCGGGCCGCCTGAAATGCCTGCGCCGAGCGGGAAGCCACGACGACTGGGTGCAGGTGGGCGCGCGGTTTCCAAGGTTGACCGCCCCGAAGCCCCTCCTACGTTTGCGCGAAATCTCCGCGTTCCTCGAACAACTGCCGCCGTCATGACGTTCCGCCGCCGCCTCGCCTGCCTGCTTCTCGCCGCCGCGCCGGTCGCCTCGCTCCCCGCCCAGGGGACCGCCCCGGCCAGCCCCGCTTCCGACCCGGTCGCTCAGAACCTTAACCTCCGCTTCGCCAACGGGATAGTGGCGGTGGCCGAGGAGAAGATCATCACCGTCGCCGACGTGATGCAGTACATCGGACCCCTGCTCCCGCAGCTCCGCAACGAGGCGCGCAACGAGAAAGAATTCCAGGAGCGGCTCGAGCAGCTGCAGGACAGCGCCATCCAGGACCTGATCGACCGCGTCCTAATCGTGAAGGAGTTCCGCAAAGACGAGAAGCGCCAGATCCCGGTCCAGTACATCGACAACGCGATGGCGGATGAGATCGCCGAGCGGTTCGAGGGCGACCGTTCCAAGTTTCTCGCCTATCTCCGCGCCAAAGGCCAGACGATCCGCGACTACCGCAAGGAGATCGAGGAGAACATCATCTTCAGCTACATGCAGGGCCAGCAGCGCAAGTCGCAGAGCGTGGTGAGCCCGGTGCGGATCGAGACCTACTACAACGAGAACAAGGACCGCTTTTACCGCGAGGACGAGGTGCACCTGCGCCTGATCCAGATCACGCGCACCGAGGCCGAGACGGACACCACGCTGCTGGATCAGGGGCGCGGGATCGTCGCCCGCCAGAAGGGCGGCGAGAAGTTCGAGGACCTCGCCCGTCAGTTCTCCAAAGACCTCAAGCGCAGCAAGGGCGGCGACTGGGGTTGGCTCAAGCGCTCCGACTTCCGCAAGGAATTCAGCGACGTCGCCTTTGCCCTGAAAAAGGGCGAGGCCTCCGATCCGATCCTGCTGCCCGAGGGTGCCTTCATCCTGTACGCCGAGGATCGCCGCTTCGCCGGCATCCAGCCGATCGACGAGGTCCGCGACCAGATCGAGCGCGTCCTGATCCAGCAGATGAGCCGCACGAGCCAGGAACGCTGGCTGGAGCGCCTTCGCCGGAACGGCTTCGTCAAGTACTACTGAGTCCCCGGTTTCGGGCCCGCCCCCGGCTGGCCGCCGGTTCGCGCGCGCCCGAGGTTGGGGCCGATGCCTCCGCCCGCCCCGCCCCGCGCCGACCTGCCCCGTGAGCGTCTCGCCCGCGCCGGCCCTGCCGCGCTGAGCGACTCCGAGCTCCTAGCGGTGCTCTTGCGCCACGGCTGCCGCGGCGAAGATGTGCTCGCGCTCGCCCGCCGCGTGCTGACCGAGGCGGGCTCGCTGCCGGGCCTTGCCCGGTGGCGCCTGGGAGATTTCCGGCGGCTGCGCGGGCTGGGCCCGGTGAAATCTCTTCAGCTGGTAGCCACGGTCGAAATCTCCCGCCGCCTGCTGCAGACCGCCCAAGGGGAGGCGCCGTTGCTCGACCAACCCGGCCAGGTCCGTGACTACCTGCTGCCCCTCGCCACCGGCCTCGAGGTGGAAAAATTCTGGGTGCTCTGCCTGAACCGCCGGCACCGCCTGCTGCGGCGCGTGGAACTCACCTCGGGCACGGCCCACGCCACCCTCGCTCACCCGCGCGAGGTGTTCGGCCTCGCGGTGCGCGAGGGCGCCTCCGCGATCATCTGCGCGCACAACCACCCCAGCGGCGACCCCGCGCCGAGCGCGCCCGACGTACAGGTCACCCGCCTCCTCCGCGACTCGGGCCGCACGCTCGACATCGCGCTGCTCGACCACGTGATCCTCGGCCGGCCCGGGGCCGATCCGCTGGGCAAGGGCTACTACAGCTTCCGGGAAGCAGGCGTGGTCTGAGCCCACGCGGGACCCGCGCCGCGGACGAGCGTGCGTACGCGCACGAGGAACATATCGGCGGTGATGTACAGCGTGCCGCCGTCGTCCCCCCACGCGCAGTTGCCGGTCGCCTGGCCCGTGAGGATCCGGCCCAGGAGCTTCCCTTCCGGGGAGAGCACCAGCACGCCGCCGGGACCGGTGGCCCAGACGTTGCCGCGGTCGTCGACCTTCAGCCCGTCGCAGGAGCCGCGGACGCCGGGCTGCCGCAGCGGTAGCGCGTCGAAAAAAACCCGTTCGCCAGCGAGAGTGCCGTCCGCGGCCACGTCATAGGCCACGACGCGCGGCGCCCGCCCGTCGCTCACGGCGACGTAGAGGCGGCGCTCGTCTGGCGAGAAGCCAATGCCATTGGGGAAACTCAGAGTGGCGGTAAGCAGGGTCACGCGACCGGAGGGTTCCACCCGGTAGACGCCATTGTGCGGCTGCTCCTTGAGCGGGGACTCGTTGAGCTTCTCGAGCCCGTAGGGCGGGTCGGTGAAGTAGATGTCGCCGTTGCGGCGCAGCGCGAGGTCGTTGGGGCTGTTGAACCGGCGGCCACCATGGCGGTCGGCCAAGGTCACCCAGCGGCCCGCCTCGTACCGCGCGACGCGGCGCTCGCCGTGCTGGCAGACGAGGAGGCGGCCCTGCGCGTCGCGGGCGAGGCCGTTGCTGCCGGGCTCGCGAAATCCGGGCATCGGCGTCAGGAGTCCGCTGGGGCGCAGGAACACCTCCGCCTCCCGGCGACCGGGCGCCCAGCGCAGGATCACGTTTTCCGGGACATCCGAGAACAGCAGCGCCCCCTCGAACCAGACTGGGCCCTCGGACCAGTTGAACCCCTCGGCGAGGACCTCGATCGCGGTCCCCGGCGCCAGCAAGGCATCGAGGGCGGGATCCAGCCGCTCGATCCGGCCCTGAAAGACCGGGTTGGCCGGCGCGGCGGCGCGGGCGCACGGGAAACCGGCGAAGACCGGCAGGAGCAGGGCGGCAAGCAGGCGGGACAAGGTCATCAGGTGGCCGGGGGAAGACGGGTTGCCCGAGGAGATGCACGGCCCGGTGCCGCGAGGCAAGGGTCGGCGGCGGCGAGGCTCAACCCCCGGCGCCGGCCGCAGCAGGCGTTTTGCGGACGAGGCGGGCGATCGATTCCTCCGGATTGAGGCCGGCGACGGCGCCGAGTTCCACCCACGCGAGCGCCTTCGACTCGTGGCTGACGCGCAGCGGCTCTGCCGCGTCGGCCTCCAGCAGGAAGCGCAGATCGTGATGGAAATGACCGGGTTGGCCGGGCCGCTCCGGGATCCAATGGCGGTCGACGTCGAAGAGCGCGGGCGAAAGCACCCGCAGCCCGGCGAGGCCGCTCTCCTCCTCCGCCTCCCGGCGGGCCACCGCCAGCAGGTCGCCGTCGCCATCGGCGTGCCCGCCCAGTTGCAGCCAGCGGTCGAGCTTGTGGTGGTGCGTGAGCAGCACGCGGCGCCGGCAGCGACTAACGATCCACGCCGAGCCGGTCAGATGCCCGGGCGCACAGCGGCGCTCCAGGCAATCGGGATGCGTGCGGACAAAGGCGAGGATCTCCCGGAGCGCGGCCACCTCCGCGCCCGGTTCGGCGCGGGGCACGTGGGCGGCCAGCAGGGCGAGGACGGGCCCGCGGTGCATCGGTTCAGCGCGTCTCGTACCACTTCGGATCCGCGGGGGCGGCGCCGGCGGCGATCGCGGGGAAGACCTCGGGGACCGACTGCACGACGCGGTACAGCGTGCGGTTGGACTCCTTGTAGAAGTGCTGCTCCTGCATCCGGTCGAAGAGCTGCAGCAGGGGATCGTAGAACCCGTCGTGGTTGAGGAGAACGCAGGGTTTCCTGACCACGTTGAGCTGGCGCAGGGTGAGGATCTCCACGATCTCCTCGAGCGTGCCCCAGCCGCCGGGCAGGGCGACAAAGGCGTCGGCCCGCGTCTCCAGCAGCAGCTTGCGCTCGCGCATCGTGATGACCGTAACCAGCTCGTCGGCCTCGTCGTAGGCGAGCTCGCGGACCTTGATAAACTCCGGAATCACGCCGACCACGCGGCCGCCGGCCCGCTTCACCGCCCGCGCTACCGCGCCCATCATCCCCGTGCGCCCACCGCCGTAAACGAGGTCCCACCCCTCCGCGACGAGACGGGTGCCGAGCTCGCTCGCGAGGTTGAGGTATTTAGCGTCGAGGCGGTCGGAGGAGGCGCAGTAGACGCAGAGGAGCTTGGGCATCAGAGGATAGGGTTGAGGGGTGAGGCGTCGGCTGCTAGGTTTCAATCCAATCCCGGCGCGCCCGTGTCTCCCACTCCCCCGCCCTCCTCCCCGCCCTACGTGGGGCGCCTCGCGCCTTCGCCCACCGGCTGGCTCCACCTCGGCCACGCGCGGACCTTCTGGGAGGCCCACTGGCATGCGCGCGCCGCCGGTGGAAGGCTACTGCTCCGCCATGACGACCTCGATCGGGAGCGCTGCCGGCCGGAGTTCATCGCCGCCGCCGAGGAGGATCTCCGCTGGCTGGGCTTGGACTGGGACGGCCCGCCGCTCCTGCAGACCGCGCGAAGATCAAGGCACCGGGTCGCCTTGGAACGCCTGCACGCGGCCAGGCTACTCTTTCCCTGCCTCCGCTCGCGCCGCGACGTGCTGGAGGCCTCTTCGGCGCCCCACGAGGGCGGTCCGGACGACGAGCCAATTTACCCGCCCGCCTTCCGTCCCCCGGTGGACGCCGCGACGTCGCCCCTCGGGGAGCGGATCTCGGTTAACTGGCGTTTCCGCGTTCCCGACGGACGTGAAATCCGCTTCCTCGACGGTGCGGCCGGACCGCAGGCGGCGGTGGCAGGCCGGGACTTCGGCGACTTCCTGGTCTGGCGTAAGGATGACACTCCGAGCTACCAGCTCGCCTGCGCGGTCGATGACGCGGAGTTGGGCGTAACGGAGGTCGTGCGCGGAGAAGATCTACTGCGGAGCACCCTGCGCCAGCTGTTGCTCCTGGAGGCACTAGGGGCCCCGGTGCCGCGGTACCGGCATTTGCCGCTGGTGCGCGATGCGGGGGGCAACCGCCTCGCGAAGCGCCACGATGCCCTTGCCTTGCGCACGCTACGCGCCCGCGGCACCGATCCCGCAACGTTGCGCGCGGGGTTCGCCCTCGACCTCGGCAAACACGCGGAATGAGGCGTCGGCTCCGCCCTACGTCCCGAAATTAATCGACCGTTCCTCGGCACCTGCAGCCTCGTGGGAATCAACCCCTCCGGCCGGAGGGTGGCTCAAACGCTCAAGGGCGATTTTAGCCGCGGAATGATGCTCACCCCGGCGCCCGAGCATTTCCCGGGGGGAGTTCGAGGCTCGACACGGCGGTGCCGGGCAACTTGCTCCCGGGACCCGTGCCGCCGATCCCGACTTCCCGCTTTGATTACTCCGTCCCGGAGCGCCTCATCGCCCGGACGCCGGCGGCGCGGCGCGACGCCTCCCGGCTGCTGGTGGTCGACCGCGCTTCCCGCCGGCTTGAGCACCGGACCTTCGCGGAGCTCGGCGCGTTCCTCCGCCCGGGGGATCTCCTCGTGCGCAACAACGCTTCGGTCCTGCCCGCGCGGCTGCGGGCCCTCCGGCCCACCGGCGGCCAGGTCGAGTGCCTCCTACTCCAACCTCTTGGCGGCGGGGAACGGTGGCGGTGCCTCGTGCGTCCTGGCCGTAAGCTTGCGCCCGGGGCCACCTTTACCGCGCCTGGCGGGGAATTCTCTGGACGGATCGACGCCCGCAGGGAGGACGGCACGGCCGAGGTCGCCTTCACCACCTCCTCGGGCGAGCCGCTGACGGCAGTGGCTAACCGCGTTGGCGCCGTGCCCCTTCCGCCCTACATCGAGCGAGCCCGGGAAGCCGACGGGGAAACGGGCGCGGGCGCCTTCCCGGACCGCGAACGCTACCAGACGGTCTACGCGGAGCCTGCGCGCCAAGTCGCCGCCGCCGCGCCCACGGCCGGCCTGCACTTCACGTCCGAACTGCTCGCCCGCCTCGCCGCGGACGGGGTTGGGACGGCGGACCTCACGCTCCACGTAGGCCTCGGGACCTTCCAGCCGATCGCCACCGAGAACGTCGAGGACCACACCATCCACCGCGAGGTCTACGAGATCTCGGTCGCGACCCAAGCGCGCCTGTTTCCCCCTCTTAGCGGCCGGCGCGTCGCCGTAGGCACCACTTCGGTTCGGACCATCGAGGATTTCCTCACCCGCCACGCCGCGCCCCTTCCGCAAACGTGCTTCGCCGAGGCCGGGATCTACCTGGTACCGCCCCATGAGTTTCGTGGAGTCGACGCGCTCATCACAAACTTCCACCAGCCCCGCTCAACGCTGCTCTGCCTGGTGTCGGCTTTCCTAACCCCCGGTTCGACCGCGGGCGTCGACTGGCTGCGCGAGATCTACGCGGAAGCCATCGGTCGCGAGTACCGCTTCTTCAGCTATGGCGACGCGATGCTGATCCTCTAGGCCTTGGCTTTCGCCGGCCCCTCGCCACCGTAAACCAAATGAATGAAGACGAACTGCAGGCGCTGATCGAGGAGGCCACGGCGGATTTCGCCGCAGGTGATAACGCCCCCGCCCTGGCGAAGCTCGGCCGCGCTACCGCCGCCGCCCCAGACTCCTTCGCCGCTTGGCACGCGCTGGCGGAGGTGACGTTTTCCCTGCGACGCCTCGACGAGTCGCTCGCGGCCGCGGAGCGGGCCCACGCCCTCGACCCGGCCGACCTGTTCATTAACACCACTCTGTCGCGCATCTGGATGGAACGCGGCGACAAGCCGCGGGCGGAGCACTTCGGGGCCCAGGCGCGGATGCAGGGCTGGAAGGAGCAACTAAAGGCGCCGCCCCCTCCGCAGCCCCTCCGTTGACAGCGAGTAAGCGCGAATCCTAGCTTCTCCCCATGGAGTCTCCGGCGTACGTCTTGGAGTTCGAGAAACCGCTGCGCGACCTGTCCGCGCAGCTTCAGGAGCTGAGGCAGCGCTCGCTGGAGACGAACGTCGACCTCGACCGGGAAGCCCGCGAGATCGAGGCCAAGATCGAAGCTACCCGTAGGGAGATCTATTACAGCCTGACCCCGTGGCAGCGGGTCCAGATCGCCCGCCATCCGCGCCGGCCCTACGCCTTGGATTACGTCACCGCCCTCTGCGAGGATTTCCAGGAACTGCATGGTGACCGCCAGTACAGGGATGACCGGGCGATTATCGGGGGCACCGCGTTCCTCGACGGGGAGGCGGTGATGATCGTGGCTCAACAGAAGGGGCGCGACCCCAAGGAGCGCATCGCCCGCAACTTCGGTATGCCTCAGCCCGAGGGGTACCGGAAAGCCCTCCGCTTGATGCGACTCGCGGAGAAGTTCCGCCTACCCCTCATCTCCTTCATCGACACCCCCGGGGCCTTCCCCGGCGTCGAATCCGAGGCCCGCCACGTCTCCGAGGCCATCGCCGTCAACCTCCGCGAAATGGCGCGGCTCGGCACTCCCTCGATCTCGGTGGTCATCGGCGAAGGCGGCTCCGGCGGCGCCCTGGGCATCGGGGTCACCGACCGCGTCCTGATCCTCGAAAACAGCTACTACTCGGTCATCTCACCGGAAGGCTGCGCAGCGATCCTCTGGAAGGACGGCGCGGCTGCCCCCAAGGCGGCGGAGGCCCTCAAGCTCAGCGCCGCACACCTCGAGGCGCTCGGCGTGGTGGACGAGGTTGTGCCCGAGCCAACCGGCGGCGCGCACCAAGACCCGGCCCAAGCGGCACAGGCGGTTAAATACGCCCTGCAGAAACACCTCAACGACCTGCGCGGCCTCACCGCGGAACAATTGCGCGACTCCCGCTACGAGCGCTTCCGCCGACTCGGCGTGTACGAGGAGGCAGGCGTCGTCCGCAGTTGACGCCGCCAGCCACGCGCCTTGTCGGTCTCCCGAGATCCTAATTCAGGAGGCAAAGCCGACCGGCCGCGCGCCGATCGCCGTGCGCAGGCCCTGGTCCTGTCGCACGCGCGAATCCGGCGGAGCTTCTCCGTGGAAGCCCGTGGCGTCCTCGAAGCCATCTCGCGCCTGAGCGACCGCGCGGGTGGTGACGATCACGGCGGCGAGGGACAGGGCGGAGAGGCTGAGGAGAAAAAGGGTCATGGCGAACGAGGTGCACCCCGACTCTCGGCCTCGACGTGAGCCTAGCCAGCGGCATCGCGCCGGGCGGGCCTTTTTGACATTCTGTAGACAAACGGGCGCTCCGCATCGGGAGAGGGATTTGCCGCTTGCGGGGGCAACGGGCGGGGCCAACCCTCGACCGGCGATGGCGAACACGTTCGGCACCCTCTTCACCGTCACCACCTGGGGCGAGAGTCACGGGCCCGCCGTGGGCGCAGTGGTGGATGGCTGCCCGCCGCGCCTCCCACTCACCGCGGAAGACATCCAGGCTGAGCTCGACCGCCGCCGGCCCGGGCAGAGTGACATCGTGACGCCGCGGAAGGAAGAGGATCGGGTGGAGTTCCTCTCGGGGGTATTCGAGGGCCGCACCACCGGCACGCCCATTTCCCTGCTGGTGCGCAACGCGGACCAGCGCCCGGCAGCCTACGACGAGATGCGGGACAAGTTTCGTCCCTCGCACGCCGATTTCACCTACCAAGCCAAATACGGCCTGCGTGACCACCGCGGCGGCGGCCGCAGTTCCGCGCGCGAGACGGTCGGCCGGGTGGCCGCTGGCGCCATCGCCCGCAAGGTACTCACGCTAGCCGGGGGCGTGGAGGTACGGGCTTTCCTCACCCAGGTGCACGACATCGCCATGCCGGCGGAATCGCTCGCCGCCTTCCCCACCCTAGCCGAAGTCGAGGCGACGCCGGTCCGCTGCCCACACCCGGAGACCGCGGCGCGAATGATCGAGCGGATCAAGTCAGTGCGCTCGGAGGGCGATTCCGTGGGCGGCATCATCGAGTGCCGGGTGCGCGGCCTGCCCCCCGGGCTTGGCGAGCCCGTCTTCGACCGCCTTGAGGCGGACCTTGCCAAGGCGATGCTCTCGCTCCCGGCGACCAAGGGTTTCGAGCTGGGAAGCGGCTTCGCGGGCGCTGCGCTGCGGGGCAGCGAGCACAACGATGCCTTCGAGGTCCGGGACGGCCGCGTGCGCACCCGCACCAACCGCAGCGGCGGCACTCAAGGCGGCATCAGCAACGGCGAGGACCTCGTCTTCCGAACCGCCTTTAAGCCCACCGCGACCATCCTCCAGCGCCAGGCCACCGTCGACACCACGGGCGCAGCGACCGAGCTCATGGGCCGCGGCCGCCACGACCCGTGCGTCGTCCCACGCGCCGTGCCCATCGTCGAGGCGATGACCGCGCTCGTGCTGCTCGACCACTGGCTCCGCCACGCAGCCCAGAATCGGACCTTCACGTTCTGAGGTGAAGCCGTTCGTCTACCTTTTCCT
>SYDD01000022.1 GCA_005786775.1 Opitutaceae bacterium | reverse complement strand
CGCACGATCAAGGGCCGGGTCGAGCGCCGCGGGCTCTGCGGGGACGTGTTTTTGGTCGGGCAACCCGCGGGCGCCCGGCTGGCCGACGTGAAGGTGGACCCCTCGTGGCGGCGCGGGGAGACCCGCGTCGAGGTCGGCCTGGAGGGACTCGATCCCGCGCGCCGCTACCGCGTCGAGGCTCGGGTGCTGCGGGAGGGCGCCGAGCTGCACCGCTGGCGCAGCCCGGTGTTCGTCGGGCGCGAGGTGCGCCGCGGCCGCTTGGCGTTCGTGGAACGCTGGCGCCCCGAGCGCGCGTGGGACCTGCACACCCCGGGCCACCTGCACGACCTGGTCTGCACCCTGGTCGCGGAGGACGGCGCGGCGCTCGACGAGGCGCTGCCCGTGCGTTTCGGCTTCCGCGAGTTCTGGACCGAGGGCCGCGATTTCGTCCTCAACGGCACGCGCCTGCAGCTCTTCGCGACGACGCTGGACAACGCGCAGGTCAGCACGGTCTGGGCCTCCTACGAGGGGGCGCGCGAGACCTTTGGCCGCCTGCGCCGCATCGGCTTCAACTTCGTTTACACCCATAACTACGGCTGTGAACCCGGGGCCCACCTCAGCTTCGCGGAGATCCTCCGCGCGGCCGACGACGTCGGCATGTTGGTCGCCTTCTCGCAACCCCACTTCTCGCATTACGAGTGGGGCGGGTCCGGCGTCCCCGCGGGCTACGCCGAGCACGCCGAGCGCTACGTCCGCCGCGCGCAGAACCATCCCTCCGTGGTCGCGTACGCGATGAGCCACAACGCCGCGGGCTACATCGGCGATATGGATCCCGACCGCGTGCTGGGGCAGGGCGACCTGCGGGAGCCGTGGGCCCGCCACAACGCGGCGCTGGCCTTGCGCGCGGAGGCGGTCGTCCGGCAGCTCGACGAGTCGCGCGTCCTCTACCACCACGCCGCCGGCAACCTGGGCGCGCTCCACACGGTCAACTTCTACGCCAACTTCGCGCCGGCGCAGGAGCTCTCGGACTGGTTCGCGGGCTGGGCCGCGCGCGGCGTGAAGCCCCTGTTCCTCTGCGAGTACGCGGCGCCCTTCTCCTGGGACTGGACGCTCTACCGCGGCTTTTACCAGGGGCGGCGCGACTTCGGCTCCGCCCGCGTGCCGTGGCACTTCGCCCTCGCCGAGTGGAACGCGCAGTTCCTCGGCGACGCCGTGTTCCCCATCTCGGGCCGCGAGCGCGACAACCTCCGCTGGGAGGCCGCGCGCCTCAAGGCGGGCCAGGTCTGGCACCGCTGGGATTACCCGACGCCCGTCAACGCCCGGGAGCTGCGCGAGCGCGACCCGGTGCTGGCCACGTACCACCGCGAGAATTGGCCCGCGTTCCGCCTGTACGGCGTCTCCGCGGTCACCCCGTGGGAGTGGGGCCTCTACTGGCGGATCCGCCCGCAGGCCGAGCGGCAACACCGCGCGCTCCCGGTCGCGTGGGACCGCCTGCAGCGCCCGGGGTACAGCCCGGATTACGCGGGGGATCGGTTCGAGCGTCCGGACCTGGCCTACCGGTGGGAGGATTGGGAGCCTTCGGAAGCCGGGCAGGCGTTCCTGCGGGGCCTGCGGCCCGTCCTCGCCTTTCTCGCGGGCAAGCCCGGGGCGCCGACCAGCCGCGATCACGTCTTCACCGCGGGGGAGGTGGTCGAGAAGCAGGCGGTGGTCCTCAACAACGGGCGGACGCCGGTGCGCGTCGAGCTCGAGTGGTCCGCCGGCCTCGGCGGGACGCTTGCGGGCGGGACCACGGTCGACGTCCCGCCGGGTGGTCAGGTCCGTGTGCCGCTGCGGCTACCCATCCCCGCGGACCTTCCGCCCGGCCGTCGCTCTGTAACCCTGCGCGCGCGCCTGCCGGACGGCGAGACGCAGGAGGATGCGCTCAACCTCGACGTGCTCGCGGCGCCCACCCCTCCCGCCGCGCCCGCGACGCCCGCCGTGCGCATCGGCCTGCTGGATCCCAAGGGCCACACGGCGGCGCTGCTGCGCCGGCTCGGGGTGCCCTTCCGGCCGCTGACGCCGCGCGCCTCGCTTGAGGAGATCGACGTTCTGGTCGTGGGCCAGGAGGCGATCGGGCTGGTCGGCGAGACGCCGGATTTCACCCGCGTGCGCCGCGGGCTGAAGGTGCTCTTTTTTGAGCAGGGCGCGGAGGTCCTGGAGGGCCGCTTCGGGTTCCGCGTGGCGAGCCCCGGGCTGCGGCAGGTCTTCCCGCGGGTCGCCGGGCATCCGGCACTGGCCGGCCTCGCGGCGGAACACCTCGCGGCGTGGCGGGGTGAGGCGACGCTACTCCCGCCGCGGCTTGAGCCGGTGATCAAGCCCGGCGTGGGTCCGACCGTGACGTGGGCCGGCCTGACCTCCACCCGCCTCTGGCGCGCCGGTAACCGCGGGAGCGTGGCCTCGGTCGTGATCGAGAAACCGGCGCGCGGCGATTTCCTCCCGGTGGTCGAGGGTGGCTTCGGGCTCCAGTACGCGGCGCTCCTCGAGTACCGCGAGGGCAGCGGCCTGGTCGTCTTCTGCCAGCTCGACGTGTCCGGCCGTTCCGAGGCGGAGCCGGCCGCGGACCGGATCGCCGGCCAGTTGCTGGCCCACGTCGCCGCCTGGCGCCCGACCCCGCGGCGGTCGGTGGCCTACGCGGGGTCGGACGAGGGCCGGCGACACCTGGAGGCGGCCGGCTTCAGCGTAGCCTCCTACCGCGGGGGTGCGCTCCCGGGCGACCGCCTGCTCGTGCTCGGGCCCGGCGCGGGCGCGAGCCTGCGCGGTGGCGCGGCGGACCTCGGCCGGTTCCTGCAGGCGGGCGGACGCATCGCGGGGCTCGGCCTGGGATCCGCCGACGCGCTCGTCCTGCCGGTGCCCGGCTTGAGACTTGAGAGCGGGGAACTCCTTGCTCCGGCCCTCGCGCCTTTCCCGGGGACGTCGCCCTTCGCCGGGATCGGACCCGCGGACCTGCACGACCGCGATCCCCGTCCCGTTCCGCTGGTGGCCTCGGGTGCCGCGTTCACGCGGGGTGTCATCGCGGCCGCCGCGAATGACCGCGTCGCCCTGCTCCAGCTCGTGCCGTGGGGGGCCGCGCCGCGCCTGCAGCAGTTCCGCGCCAATTTCCGGCGCCACGCCTACGCCACCTCCCGGCTGCTCGCGAACCTCGGGGCGGAGGCGCGGACGCCGCTGCTCGAGCACCTCTCCCGCCCGGTCGCCGCCCCCGCCGCCGACAAGCGCTGGCTGCGTGGACTTTATCTCGACGTCCCCGAGGAATGGGACGATCCGTACCGCTTCTTTCGCTGGTGAACCTTTCCCCCGTGTCGACCCTGCTTACCCGCCGGATGCCCGGTCTGCTCCTCGCACTCCCGCTCGCCGCCGTCGCCGCCGCGCCGGACTACAACCGCGACGTGAAGCCGATTTTGGCCGAGAACTGCTTCGCCTGCCACGGCTTCGATGAGGCCGGGCGCAAGGCAAAGCTCCGCCTCGATGTGGCCGCCGACGCCTTCGCCCTCCGCGCCAACGGCCCCGCCATCAAGCCCGGCGACGTCGCGGGCAGCGAGGTCTGGCAGCGCATCATCAGCCCCCACGCCGACGAGGTGATGCCACCCCCCGAGGCGCACAAGACCCTCACCGCGGCCCAGCGCGAGACGCTCCGCGCCTGGATCGAGGGCGGCGCCCCCTACGCGGAACACTGGGCCTTTGTGCCGCCGCGGGCGACGCCCCTGCCGGGCGGCGCGGCCCACCCGGTGGACGCCTTCGTTCGCGCCCGTCTCCGGCAGGAGGGCCTCGCGCCCGCGCCCGCCGCCGACCCCCGCACACTCGTCCGCCGCGTCACGCTCGACCTGACCGGCCTGCCCCCGTCCGCTGCGGAGGCCGAGGCCTTCGCCGCCGACCGCGACCCGCGCGCCTACGAGCGTCTCGTCGCGCGCCTCCTCGCGAGCCCCCACTTCGGCGAACGCCTCGCGATCGACTGGCTCGACGCCGCCCGCTACGCGGACACCAACGGGTTCTCCATCGACGGCGGCCGGCACCAGTGGCTCTGGCGCGACTGGGTCATCCAGGCCTTCAACGACAACCTCCCGTACGACCGCTTCCTCGTCGAGCAGCTCGCCGGTGACCAGTTGCCGGGCGCCACCGACGGGCAGCTCATCGCCTCCGGCTTCCAGCGGAACAACATGACAACCCACGAGGGCGGGACGATCCCCGAGGAGAACCTCGTCAATTACAACGCGGACCGCGTGAAGACTCTCGGCGAGGCCGTGCTCGGGCTCACGCTCGCCTGCGCGCAGTGCCACGACCACAAGTACGATCCGGTCACGGCGCGCGATTACTACCGGTTGTTCGCCTACTACAACCGCCTCGGCGACCGCGGCCTCGATGGCAACGCCGGGGTGAACGCCGGCCCGAGCCGCACGCTTCGCACCGTCCTGCGGACGGGCGAGGAGGCCGACCTGCGCGCCCGCGTCGCCGCGGTGCGGGAGACGCTCGCGCGTCCCGATCCCGCCGTGCTCCGGGAGTGGGCTGCCCGGGAACGCGCCCGCCTGGCCCGGCGCGGCGAGGGGTTCGCGCTGCACCCGGTCAAGGTCCGCCAGGCCTCGACGCCCAACCGTTCCGACCTCGACGTCGAGGGCGGTCGCGTCGTAGTGATCCGGCAGGCCGGGGATCTCGCCGCCATCGACATCGCGGCCGACCTCACCGGCGTCCCCGGGCCTGTCACCGGCGTGCGGATCGTCATCCCGCCCTCGGCCGACCTGCCGGGCGGCGGCTGGGGCCGCGGGCCTGTGACGCGCGGTGCCGCCGCCGCCAAGACGAAGGCCAAGGGCAAGGCGGCCGCGCCCGCGGAGGAGTTCAAGGGCACCTTCCG
Source organism: Opitutaceae bacterium (assembly GCA_005786775.1). Taxonomy (GTDB): domain Bacteria; phylum Verrucomicrobiota; class Verrucomicrobiia; order Opitutales; family Opitutaceae; genus ER46. The sequence continues at coordinate 4,419 of SYDD01000022.1, read as the reverse complement.
CCTGACGGCCCTCGCGGTTTCCGCCGGCGCCGTGCCCGGCGACCAGGTGGACCTGCACCAGTTGCGCGCCCTCGCGGGGGTCACGGCGAGCTCGTGGGATCCCGCGTACCCGCCCGCCGGCTGCCTCGACCCGCGCAACGACTCGGGTTGGTCGCCCGACCTCGCGGCCAGCGGCCCCGTCCACCTCACGGCGACGCTCGCCCGCCCGCTGCAGCCGGCCGAGACGCCCTTCCTGAACGTGCAACTCAACTTCGGCGCAGGGCGCGCCCTCCTGCCGGAACGCGTCGAGGTGTTCGTGATGACCGGGACGGATGACGGCACGGACCTGCCTCCCGCGGTGGTCGCCGCGCTCGCCCGGCCCGGCGGCGAGGACGATCCGGCCGTGACCGCCATCCTCTGGCCGCACGTCGCGCGCCACGCCGCGGAACTGGCTCCGCGCCGCGTGGAGCTGGCGAACCTCGAGGAACGCCTCGCGACCCTCACCGAGCCATTCTCCACCATGGTGATGGCCGTCGCGGACAAGCCCCGCGAGACGCGCATCCTGCACCGCGGGGATTACGCGCAGCCGACTGAGGTGGTCACGCCCGGCACGCCCGCGTTCCTGCCGCCGTTGCCGCCCGGTGCCGCGGAGGACCGGCTCGAGCTAGCGCAATGGGTCGTGATGCCGGGTCATCCGCTCACTGCCCGCGTCGCGGTGAACCGTTTCTGGCGCCTGCTCTTCGGCACGGGTCTGGTCGCCACCCCGGCCGATTTCGGCACGCAGGGGGAGTTTCCCAGCCATCCGGAGCTGCTCGACTGGCTGGCGCTGGACTTCGTCGCCTCCGGCTGGGACGTGAAGCGCCTGCTCACGCTGCTGGTCACGAGCGAGACCTACCGGCAGTCGGCCGCCGCCACCCCGGAGCAACTGGAGCGGGATCCGCGCAACCGGCTGCTGGCCCGCGGCCCCCGGTTCCGTCTCGGGGCGGAGCTGATCCGCGACCACGCCTTGCGCGTCAGCGGCCTCCTGGTGCCGCGCGTCGGCGGCCCGAGCGTCAACCCGTACCTGCCCTACGACCTCTGGCGCGAGGTCAGCCACTACGGCAGCACGCCCGCGACGGCGCAGGTGTTCGTGCAGGACCGCGGCGAGAAGCTCTACCGCCGCTCGCTCTACACCTACTGGAAACGCACGGCGCCGCCGCCTTCGCTCGCCGCCTTCGACGCGCCCAACCGCGAGGTCTGCACGATCGAGCGCGGCGCCACCACCACGCCGCTGCAGGCGCTCGTGCTGCTCAACGACGTCCAGTTTGTCGAGGCGTCCCGCGCGTTCGCCGAGCGCGCGCTGCGGCACGCCGAGCCCGGGGACGACGCGCGCCTGCGCTGGCTGTTCGCCGAGGGCGTCTCGCGTCCGCCGGCCGCGGCCGAGCTCGCCGTCCTGCGCGGGACCCTCGCGCGCGAGCGGGCGCGTTACACCCGCGATCCTGCGGCGGCGGCCGCGTTCCTCTCCGCCGGGGAGTCTCCCCGCGACGCCCGCCTCCCTGCCCCCGAGCACGCCGCGTGGGCGCAGGTCGCGACCCTCGTCCTCAATCTCAGCGAGGCGATCACGCGGAACTGACGATGCTCACCCGCCCCGAGGACTGGACCCTCTGAGTCTCCCCCTCTCCCCGTCCCTCACTCCCTCCCTCGCTTCCTCTTTCCCTCTTCCCGCCAACGCCCGTCCCACGATGCACGCCGCCGAAGCCGAACTGCTCCACCACCTCACCCGCCGCACTTTCCTCGGCCGCTCCGCGCGCGGGATCGGCGGCCTCGCCCTCGGCACGCTGCTCACCGAGTCCCTCGCCGCCGCCACCCGCGGCCAGTCCGGGCTCCCGCACTTCAAGCCCCGCGCGAAACGCGTCCTCTGCCTCTTCCAGAGCGGTGGTCTCTCCCACGTCGATCTCTTCGACAATAAACCCGCGCTCCACGCCCACGCCGGTCAGGAGATCCCGCCCTCGGTGAAGGGCTCCCAGCGGCTCACGGGGATGACCAGCAACCAGTCCGCGTACCCGGTCGTGCCCCCGCTCCGCCCGGGCCGCCGCTGCGGCGCGCACGGCACGTGGATCAGCGACCTGCTGCCGCACCACCAGCGCATCGCCGACGAGCTCTGCATCGTGAAGAGCCTCCACACCGAGGCCATCAACCACGACCCCGCGATCACCTTTATGAACACGGGGAACCAGCTCCCCGGTTACGCGAGCATCGGCGCGTGGGTCAGCTACGGCCTCGGCTCGGTCAACGCCAACCTCCCCGCCTTCATCGCCCTCGTTTCCCAGGGCACCGGCAAGAATCCCGGGCAACCGATCTTCTCCCGCCTCTGGGGCAGCGGCTTCCTGCCCGCCTCCCACCAAGGGGTGGGCCTCCGGCCCGGCGCCCACCCGGTGCTCCACCTCGGCAACCCTCCGGGCGTCGACCGCGCGCAGCGTCGCGCCCTGCTCGACGATCTCGCCCGCCTCAATCAGGCCCACGCCGCCGAACTCGGTGACCCCGAGACCCTCGCCCGCCTCGAGGCCTACGAGATGGCCTTCCGGATGCAGGCGTCCGTGCCCGAGCTCACCGACCTCTCCGGTGAATCCGCCGCGACGCTCGACGCCTACGGGCCCGAGGTGCGCAAACCCGGCACCTACGCCGCCAACTGCCTCCTCGCCCGCCGCCTCCTCGAGCGCGACGTCCGCTTCGTCCAGCTCTTCCACCGCGGCTGGGACCAGCACATCGCCATCGCCCGCCAGCTGCCCAACCAGTGCCGCGACGTCGACCAGCCCACGGCCGCCCTCGTCGAGGACCTCAAGCGCCGCGGGCTGCTCGAGGACACGCTGGTGCTCTTCGCCACCGAGTTCGGCCGCACCGTCTTCAGCCAGGGCAAGCTCGGCGATCCGTCGATGGGCCGCGACCACCACGGCCGCGCCTTCACGGTCTGGCTCGCCGGCGGCGGCATCAAGCCGGGCATCGAGTACGGCGCCACCGACGACTTCTGCTACAACATCACGGAGAACCCCGTGCACCTGCGGGACCTCCACGCGACGATCCTGTATTGCCTCGGGATCGACCACGCGCGCTTCACGCACAAGTTCCGCGGCCTCAACGTCCGCCTCACCGGCGTCGAGGAGGCCCGGGTGGTGAAGGCAATCCTCGCCTGACGCGCCGCGCCCGGGGCGCGGGCGCTCAGCCCGCGGCCGCGGCGGCCTTGCCCTCGGAGCGCTTCACCAGCTCGTCCACCACCACCGTGGTGGTCACGTCGCAGGCGACGTTCGTCGCCGTGCGGCACATGTCGAGGATCCGGTCCACGCCGAGGATGATGCCGATGCCCGCCGGATCGATGCCGAAGGTCGCCAGCAGGCCCGCGATCAGCGGGAGGGAGCCGCCCGGGATCGCCGCCACCGCCACCGCGCTCAGCACCGACAGCAGCAGCAGCGAAAGCTGCTGGCCCACGCCGAGGTCCACGCCGAACACCTGCGCCACGAACAGCACCACGCAGCCCTCGTACAGGGCCGTGCCGCTCATGTTCATCGTGGTCCCCAGCGGCAGCACGAAGCCCGCCGTGCTGGGGGTGACCTTGAGCCGCTCGGTGGCGTTCTGCAGCGCCGCCGGCAGCGCTGCCGCGCTCGAGCTGGTCGAGAAGGCCGTCACCACCACGTCCTTGATCGCCGCGAAGTACGCGCGCGGCCGCCAGGGGGTCCAAATCCGCAGCCACAGGGACATCGTCCCGAAGACGTGCACCGCCATCACTGCGACGCACACGAGGACGAACACCCCGAGGGCGAGGATGATGTCCAGGCCGGTGCGGACCACCACGCTGTAGATCATCGCGGGGACGGCGTACGGCGCGAGGCGCAGCGCGAAGTGCACGATGCCCGTCATCAGGTCGTTCACGGTGTCGAGCGCCGCGAGGAGCCGCGCCTGCCGGTCCGGCGCGAGGCGCGTGCCGGTCGCCCCGACCAGGATAGCGAAGACGATCAACGGCAGCACGTCGCCGAGCGAGGTGCGGCTGTTGCCCACGAAGGCCCCGAAGAGGTTCCGCGGCATGAACATCTCCACCACGCCCATCAGGGTGAGGTTCGCCTGGGCCTGCTGCTGGTTGGCCGCGTGCTTCTGCGCCGCCCCGCCATAGGTCGCCATCACGGCCTCCTTGGTCTCCTTGCTGATGAATTCCCCCGGCTGGACCACGTTCATCACGATCAGCCCCAGGCCGACCGCGATCGCCATGTTCAGGAAGAAAAAGAGGAAGGTGCGCCCTGCCAGCGGCCCCAGCTTCTCCGGCCGCCCCAGCTGCAGCACGCCCGAGGCGAGCGACGCGAAGACCAGCGGGATGATGACGAAGAACAGCAGCCGCAGGAACACCTGGCCGATCGGCTCGAGGACGTGCGTCGCGACCGACTGCGCCCCCGTGAGGATGCCGGGCGCGAATTT
>SYDD01000154.1 GCA_005786775.1 Opitutaceae bacterium | reverse complement strand
TCGCGGGCGACCTCCGTTCCGAGCTCCGCGAGGAGGTCGACGCCTTCATCGGCCTCGATCAGGTCACCACCGTCGCGCCGATTATCGAGGGACTGCTGGCCAAGGAGCGCGCCGCCGACGGGCCGCCGGTCTTCATCCAAGGGCGCTCCACCTTCATTCCGGACTACGACACCCCGCGTTTCCGGCTCACCCCTAGGCACTTCGCCTACCTCAAGATCGCGGAAGGCTGCAATCACCCCTGCACCTTCTGCATCATTCCCCAGATCCGGGGCCGTCACCGCAGCCGCACGATCGACAGCGTCGTCGCCGAGGCGCGGCAGCTGGTGCGCGAGGGGGTGCGCGAGATCAACCTGATCTCGCAGGACACGACCTACTTCGGGATGGACACCTGGGAGCAGCGGCCCGGGCCGCGCACTCCGGTCGACTCGAGCCGCGGCGCGGCCCTGACCAGCTTGCTGCGCCAGCTGAACGCCATCGAGGGCGACTTCTGGATCCGATTGCTTTACACCCATCCCGCGCACTGGAGCGATGAGCTAATTGCCACGATCGCCGCCTGCCCGAAGGTTGCCCGCTACGTCGACATGCCGCTGCAGCACATCAGCGATGCGATGCTCGGTCGGATGCAACGCGAGACTTCGGGCGACCACATCCGCGACCTGATCGCCCGGATCCGCACGGGCGTGCCCGGTATCGCCCTGCGCACCACCTTCATCACCGGCTTTCCCGGCGAGACCGAGGCGGACGTCGATGAACTCTGCGCCTTTATTCGCGAGACGCGTTTCGAGCGGCTCGGCGTTTTCCGCTACTCCCCGGAAGAGGGCACCCGCGCCGCCAAGATGGAGATGCAGGTGCCGGCCAAGGTTAAGGAGGCACGCTGGCACCGGCTGATGGCGCTGCAGCGCACGATCGCCGCGGAGCTGAACGCCTCCGCCGTGGGCCAGCACCGACGGGTGCTGGTAGACGAGCCGGGCGTCGCCCGCGCCGAAGGCGACGCGCCCGACATCGACGGTCGCGTCTACGTGCCCCTCACGCTCCCCGTCGGTGACTTTGCCGATGTCCGAATCACTGGCGCCGAGGAATATGATCTACTCGCTCTGCCTGCGGGCGAGGCGCCCTCCGTCCGCCGGACGGCCCGCCGCGCGCAATAAGCGAATCCCGCCTCCGGCTACGTAGGATCGCTTAGCCCGCAGAGGCGGGGTGATCAAAAATACGTAAAAGCGCAGTTTGTCGCCACCGCTTGGCGGACCTGAACCTTCGGGCACTCCCTCGCATGCCCTTGAAGTCCGAGCTCTCCCGCTGGTTCGTGGAGTGGCGCCTCGACGCGCTGGGCGCCGCCGCGCTGGCGATGCTGGGGCTAGTGAGGGCGCGCGAACTCCGGCCCAAGGTGCCTCCCCAAGCGGAGGCATGGTGGCGTCAGCTGTGGCTCGCTGGGGCCACCCTGCTCGGCGGAGCTTTACTGGCGAAGGCCACGACCTCCCTGCTCGACACGGCCGCCCACTCGTCCACCGCGTCGCCACTGACGCTCAGGTCCGTGCTGATCGGCGGGACCGCCACCGTTAGCATCATACTCTACCTCGCATTGCGGCCACGCAAGGGCCTGCGGCGGAGCGATAGCTTGCTCGCCGGCCGAGGCCCGCGCGTCCTCGTCGTCGACGACCTCGAAACCAACCGCCTCCTCGTCGAGCTGTTCCTGCAACGCCATGGTTTCCAGACCGAACTCGCTGAGAGTGGCGAGGCCGCCATTCGTCGGGCCGCCCGCGGCGGGCTTGATGTTATCCTGATGGATCTACACATGCCGGAGACGGACGGGCTGGCGGCCACCCGGCGCATCCGGAACGCGGAGCCCCCGGGGCATCGGGTACCCATCTTCGCGCTCACCGCCTCGCTCGACCGCACCATGCGCAATCAATCCCTCGCGGCCGGAATGGACGAGCACCTGACCAAGCCGCTCAACGTCGAACACTTCCGCGCCTTGGTCGGACAGTACATCTCCTTGCAGCGGCACTAAACTGAGCGGTCCCGGCGCGGGGCGCTTGCCTAGACAGGAGAGGGCTGGTTGCTTTCAGAGCGTGATCGACGCCTCCCCGCTGCTCGACAGCCTGAAGCCCAATTGGCGTCTGCTCCTACCCCGGCTAGACGGCGAATTGCGGGGATACAGCCGCGCGAAGTTACGCCGAGATCTCCAAGCCGCGCTGACCGTCACTCTGGTCTCCATGCCTCAGGTGCTGGGCTTCGCGCTGGTCCTCGGGCTACCCCCCACCACGGTGCTCATGTGCGCGATCGTCGGCGCGTTCGTCTCCACGCTCTATTCCTCCTCGCGGGTGATCATCTTCGGCGCGACCAACTCGGTCACGCTGCTGGTCGCTTCGGCGATCCACTATGGCCGCGCCACCGCGCTAACGCCCCTCGAGCTTGCAGTCGTGCTCGCGGGCCTCATCGGGGTCCTGCAGATCCTCGCGGCGCTGCTGCGACTGGGCCAGGTCACCCAGTTCATCTCGCGCTCGGTGGTTATCGCGTACTCGGCCGCCACGGGCGTCCTCCTCGTGATCACGCAACTCCACGGCTTGTTCGGCCTGCCGCGGGATCGGAGCCAGCCGATGCTGATCCAGCTCTGGACAGGTCTGCAGCAGATCGCGCGGCTGGAGTTCAACTACGCCGTGCCCCTCACGGGCGGGGCGGCACTCGCCCTCTACCTGCTGCTGCGGATCGTACGGCCGAAATGGCCTGGGGTACTGCTCGGGCTGGTCGCGGTGACCCTGCTGAGCTGGCACGTGCCCTACCTGCGCGGGCTCGAAATCCCCACCCTCGCGGACCAGGGCGCGCTCGACGCCGTGCTGCCGGAGTATGCCGGCGTACCGTTCGGCCCGGAGGACCTGCCGCTCCTCCGCACGATCCTGAGCACCGCCCTAGCGATCGCGCTCCTCGGGATGATCGAGGCCGTTTCGCTGGCCAAAAGCTACGCCCCGCGTCACGGAGACACGATTGATCCGAACCGGGAGCTGATGGGCCTAGGCGCGGGCAATCTCGCGAACGCCTTCTTCGGGACGATCCCGGGCTCGGTCTCGTTCGTGCGCTCCGCGGTCAATGTCCAGAGCGGGGCGGCCACGCGGATCGCGGGGCTGGCCTCGGCGCTGCTGCTCCTCGTTGCACTGCTGCTCTCGTCCCGTTTCCTCAATCACATCCCCATCCCCGCCCTCGCGGCGTCACTGGTCCTCATCGGCCTGCGGATGATCGAGTGGGCGCACATCCGGATCGCCGCGCGCGCGACGCGGTCCGACGCGATGGTCTTGGGGCTTACCTTCGCGTCCGCGCTGCTCCTTCCGCTGGACACGGCGATCTATCTCGGGATCGGGGCCTCGCTCGCCTTCGCGCTCCGGAAGGCCTCCACGCCGAAGCTGGTGGAGTACACCTTTGACGCGCAGGACCGGCTGGCCCAGCTCCCCGCGCAGGGTGTCCGGGCCCACCCGCAGATCGCGATCATCCACGTGGAGGGCGAGCTCTTCTTCGGCGCCGCCGACCTCTTCCAGGAGCAGGTCCGCCAGCGTCTGGAGCAGGAGGATCTCCGGATCGTGATCCTGCGGCTGCGGAGCGCCCGGCATCTTGACGCCACCACGGTCTTCGCCCTGCACGCGCTCGACGACTGGATGCGCCAGACGGGGCGCCACCTGTTGATCAGCGGGGTGCAGGAGGACGTCCTGCGCGTCCTCCGGAACAGCGGGCTGCTGGCGAAGCTTGGCGCCGAAAACGTCTTTCCCTCCGCCGACAATCCCAACCTCGCCACGAAGCGGGCCTTGCATCGGGCGCAACAGCTCCTGAAGGCTCCCGCTGCCGAGGTGCGGCTCTATTTCGACCGCGACCCCGCCACCCCCAACCCCAGTTGAACGATGCTCCGCCGACGCTTCCTCCACGCCGCCACCCTCACGGCCGCAACGCTGGCGCCCGGCGCCGCCGCCGGCCAGTTCACCGGCCGGATCCGCAAGTCACTGAAGTGGGGAATGGTCACCGGGGCAAAGGGCGAGCCGCTCGAGGCCTCGTTCCGCCGGCTGCGCGAGTGCGGGTTCGACGGGGTCGAGCCCAGCCTGAGCCACGTCACCGACGAGGCCGCCTGGCTCGCCGCCAGCCGCGCCACTGGGCTGGTGATTGACGGCACCGTCGCCGCCCGCTCCGAGAAGCTGGCCGACGGCATCGAGCTTACCCGCCGCCTGGGCGGGGACTCGATGCTCGTCGTCGCCCGGTACGACCAGAAGACCTCCCTGGTCCGCAACTGGGAGCGCTGCCGCGACCAGCTCCGGGAGGCGGCCCCCCTCGCCGAGCGCGCGCGCATCCGCCTTCTGGTCGAGAACGTCTGGGCCACGTTCCTGGTCAGCCCCTTCGACCTCGCCCGTTTCATCGACGAGGTCGGCAGCCCGTGGGTGCAGGTGCATTTCGACGTGGGCAACCTAATGCGTTGGGGGGTCGCGGAACACTGGGCCGAGGTGCTTGGACGGCGGATCCTCAAGCTCGACGTGAAGGAGTACGATCTGGGCCGGGCGATGAAGGAAGGGATGCAGAAGGGCTTCGATGTCCCGCTCGGCGAAGGCAGCATCAATTGGCCCGCGGTGCGCGCGGAACTGGCCCGTATCAGCTTCACCGGCTGGGCGGCCGCCGAGGTCAAAGGCGGCGACTGGACCTACCTCGCGGATGTCTCGCGCCGGATGGATCGCGTCCTCGACCTCTGAATTTACCCCGATGAGTTCCCTCCCCTCCCTGCTGACCCGCCGCCAGTTTACCCGCCGCGCCGCCACCGCGCTTGCTGTGCCGGCCTTTCTCCGCGGCCAGAATCTCAACAGCCGGCTGCGGCTCGCGGTCATCGGCACCGGTGGCCGGGGCGGGGGCAACCTGAAGGGGGTCGCCTCCGAAGACATTGTCGCCCTGTGTGATGTCTCGGCGCGGAGTCTCGCGGCCGCGGCGGCCGTCCATCCGCAGGCCCGGCAGGAGCGTGATTTCCGCCGGCTGTTTGAACGAGAACGCGAGTTCGACGCCGTGGTCGTCAGCACGGCCGAGCACACCCACGCGCTCGCCACCCTCCTCGCGCTCAAGTCCCGGAAGCACGTCTACTGCGAGAAGCCCCTTACCCACAACGTCCACGAGGCGCGCCTCGTGCGCACCGCGGCCCGCGCGGCGGGTGTGGTCACGCAGATGGGGATCCAGATCCACGCCAGCGAGAACTTCCGCCGGGTCGTGGAGCTCATCCGGGGCGGCGTGATCGGCCCGGTCACGGAGGTCCACGTCTGGGTGTCCCGCGCCTGGGGGCTGCAGAGCGCGGAGTCCGCGGCGGCGAACCAGGACCGCGTGCACGTCACCGCGCGGCCGCCGGCGATGCCGGTTCCGCCGGACCTTGATTGGGATCTCTGGCTGGGACCCGCGCCCGAGCGGCCCTTCAATGAGGTGTATGTGCCGGGACCGAAGTGGTACCGCTGGTGGGACTTCGGCAATGGGACAATGAGCGACCTCGGTTCCCATTGGAATGACCTGCCGTTCTGGGCCCTCGACCTGCGGGCCCCCCGGACGATCGAGGCGTTCGGTCCAGAACCGCATCCGGAGATCGCGCCGGCCTCGATGCGCGCGGTCTACGAGTTTCCCGCCCGCGGCGCCCTGCCGCCGGTCCGGATGACCTGGCACCAGGGCGAGGAGCGTCCAGTCCCGTGGCGCGAGGAACGGATCCCGCGCTGGCCCAACGGCGTGCTCTTCATCGGCGCGAAAGGCCAGTTGCTCTCGGATTACGGGAAGCACGTCCTCTTGCCTGAGGCCGACTTCGCCACCGCGCCCCGCCCCGCGCCCACCCTGCCGCGAACTTCCTCCCATCACCGGGAGTGGCTCGACGCCATCCGCGGCTCGGGCAAGGCGCTGGCAGATTTTGAGTACGGCGGCTGGCTCACCGAGTCGAACCACCTCGGGAACGTGGCCTTCCGGGCCGGCCGGAAACTAGTCTGGGACGCCGACGCGATGCGCGTCACCAACACACGCGCCGCCGACCCGTTCCTGAGCCGCACGCCCCGCCGCGGCTGGGAACTGCCGGCCTGAGGCGGCGGCGCCGGCCCGAACGGCGACTCAATCCGCCTGCTGGAAGGCCCTCACCGGGCCGAAAAGTCCGCCGACCGCGCGCCCGAGCTCGTCCTGAAGTCGCTGCAGTTCTACATAGCGTCGAACCCGCGCGCGATTCGGTGCGCACCGTGTGACCTCGGCGACCTTAACGACGCGGTCCGTGTAGTGGCGCAGGGCGCGCGGCTTGCCCGCGCAATGCCCGTGGCACCACGCGGCCTGGAGCGCGGCCCCCAGCGCGGCCCCTTCATCCTCTCGCATCCCCACCACCGCGACCCCGAAGATATCGGCCATCATCTGGCGCCAGACGGCAGACCGCGCGCCGCCGCCCGTGACCCGAATCTCCCGGGGGCGCACCCCGAGTTCACCGAGGCGCCGCAGACCGTAATTCATCCCGAGCGTAACTCCCTCCATCGCCGCGCGGGCCAGGCTGCCGCGATCCAAATTGGCGCGATTGAGGCCCAGCAGGGCGCCAGAACCGAACGGGACGTTTGGCGTGCGCTCCCCGGCGAGGTAAGGCAGCAGGAGCAGTCCTCCGGCCCCCGCGGGCGTCGCCGCCACGATTCGTTCGAAGCTCGAACGGTCTAAACCGAGCAACGCGCGCACGCCCTCCGTGACGGACGTGACGTTCATCGTGCAGAGCAGGGGCAGCCAGCCTCCCGTGGAGGAGCAAAAGCCCGCGATCTCACCGGCGGGATCAACCACCGGGGCGTCGGAATGGGCATAAATGGTACCGCTGGTCCCGAAGCTCGCGGAAACCACGCCCGGCACGACATTTCCGGTGCCGATGGCGCCCATCATATTGTCGCCGCCACCGGCGCTAACAACGACTGCGGGCGAAACACCGTAGCGTCGCGCAAGCTCCGGGCGAAGGGTGCCCGCGGCCTGGTGGGAATCAATGAGCGGCGGGAGCCATTCGCCGAGGTTCCGATCGATCGCAGCGAGGGCCGCAGCGGACCACCGGCGGCGGCGGACGTCCAGCAGCGCGGTCCCCGAGGCGTCGCCCGCCTCCATCGAGTACCTCCCGGTGAGGTGGAAGTTCAGGTAATCGTGCGGCAGAAGCACGTGGCGCAGCCGGCGGAAATTCGCCGGCTCGTGCCGCCGCAACCAAAGAATTTTGGGGGCGGTGAAGCCGGGAAGGAACAGGTTACCCGTCGCCCGCAACGCGCCCTGCGCCCCGCCCAGCCGCCGAGTCAGCAGGTCGCACTCCTCCGTCGTGCTGGTGTCGCACCAGAGCTTGGCCGGACGGATCACCGCTCCCCGCGCGTCCAGCGGCACAAAGCCGTGCTGCTGGCCCGAGACCCCAATGCCGCGGATTCGTGCGCGCTCGACTCCAACGAGGGCCGCGCGGATGGCTCGGTCCATTGCCCGGACCCAGTCTTGCGGATGCTGCTCCAGGTGCCCGACTGGGAGGCCGGAGATTAGCCGGTGCGGGGCACGGCCCTCGGCCACCACCCGACCGCGTTCCAAATCGAGCACCACCACTTTGACGCTCTGGGTGCCGGAATCGATGCCGAGATAGAGGGACATAACGAGCCTGATACGGGCGCCTCGCCGCATAAGGCGCAAGCCGGAGTTGGCGCCGGGCTTGCCTCTCTCCCCCGCCCAGGCTGAATCGCTGAACCCCATGGACCCGCTGTACCTGATGCTGCTTGGCGTTGTTGTCGTGATCGGAGGGATCGTCTGGCTCCGTCTGCATCCCTTCGTGGCGCTGCTAGCAGCCGCCGTCGCGGTGGCGCTCCTCACGCCGGCCGCGGCGCTGGAGCGCAACCTGCTCGCGCAACAGAAGTCCCCCGCGGAGGCGCGGGCGAGGGCCGAGGATCCGGTCGGCACCCGCTTGGCCGCCAAGTTCGGCGCCGCCTGCGGCAACCTTGGTCTCCTCATCGCACTCGCCTCGGTGGTCGGCGCGTGCCTGCTGCACAGCGGTGGCGCGGAGCGCATTGTCCGCTCGGCCCTGCGCGCCTTCGGGGAAAAGCGGGCGCCCGTGGTGCTGGCCCTCAGCGGGCTAATTTTGGGGGTGCCGGTGTTCTTCGACACGGTGTTCCTCCTCCTGATCCCGATTGCGCGGGCCCTCGCCGCGCGGACAGGGAAGGACTACCTGCTCTACGTCCTCGCGATCGCCGTGGGCACGACCATGACCCACTCGCTGGTCCCACCGACGCCCGGCCCCCTCTTCGCGGCCACCGCCCTTAAGGTGGACATCGGTCTGATGATGCTGGCCGGACTGGTGCTCAGCACCCTCACCGCCAGCTGTGGCCTTGTCTACGCCACTTGGGCGAATCGCCGCTGGCCAACGGCGCTGCGGGCCGTCTCGGGTGAGGCGGATGGGCTCGGTGCCCCGACCGCGGCCTTTCGCGACGCGGACCTGCCGTCACTGCCCCTGGCACTGGCGCCGATCGTGCTCCCCGTGCTGCTCATCTCCGGTGAGACCTTCAGTGACTTGGGCCTATTGCCGGCGAGCCTGGTGCCCGCGGCCAGCCTGCTCGGGCACCCCAATATCGCCCTCGCCGTCGCGGCGGGCATTTCGCTTTTTACGCTCGCGACCCGGCCGGGCCTCGGTACGGACCTGGTCCGCCGGCACGTGCAGGCGGCGCTGGCAGACGGGGGCACGATCCTCCTGATCACGGCCGCCGGCGGGGTCTTCGGGGGCTGCCTGCAGGACACTGGTGTGGGCGAGCGGCTGAAGGAGGTGGCGCAGGCTTATTCGGTCGGCGTGCTGCCCCTTGCCTTCATCGTGACCGCGCTGGTGCGCGTTGCTCAGGGCTCGGCCACGGTAGCGATGGTGACCAGCGTCGGGATCGTCGGCCCACTGGCCTCACCCGAGACGCTAGGCTGCCACCCCGTCTACCTCGCACTCACGATCGGCTGCGCGTCCAAACTCGTTCCCTGGATGAACGACAGCGGGTTCTGGGTCCTCTCCCGCTCCGCCGGCCTCTCCGAAAGGGAAACCCTGCGGACGATGTCCGTGATGTTCGCCCTGATGGGGGTGATTGGATTCCTGATCATCCTCGCCGCCTCGCGGCTGCTGCCGCTGGTCTGAATTGACGCTTAGGCAGCGTCCTGCGTCGGCTCCTTCCGCGCCGCCCGCCGGAGCGTCGGGCGGCGGCGGCCGGCCACCACGGCGGCATCGATTACTACCTCGGAGACATCATCGCGGGAGGGAAGCTCGTACATCACCTCGAGCATCAGGGACTCCAGGATGGAGCGAAGTGCGCGGGCACCAGTCTTGAGCTCGATGGCCCGGAGGGCAATGGCATGCACCGCGTCTGGCGTGAAGCGGAGGCGAACGCCGTCCATCGCGAGCAGCTTGGCGTCCTGCTTGACCATGGCGTTCTTGGTGCGCAGGAGGATACGCTCGAGGTCGGGCACATCGAGACGGTCGAGGACCGAGACCACCGGGAGCCGGCCGATGACCTCCGGGATCATCCCGAAGCGGATGAGGTCCTCCGGCGCGAGGGCCTTCATCAGCTTCTCCGGCGTAGAAGTCTCAGGCTGGACGGCCGTGCCGGCGCCAAAACCGAGGCTGCGGCCACCCAGACGGCGCTGGACGATACCCTCTAGCCCGACGAACGCCCCGCCGCAAATGAAGAGGATGCTGGCCGTGTTGATCTGCACGGACTCTTGGTTGGGATGCTTCCGGCCGCC
>SYDD01000153.1 GCA_005786775.1 Opitutaceae bacterium | reverse complement strand
CGCGGGCGGCCGAGGTTTTGGCCGGGGCGCGGGCGGCCTTCGGCCCGGTGGACGGTGTGATCCACGCGGCCGGCGTCCTGCGCGATGGCCGGGCGCGGGGCCTCGGGGCGGAGGACTTCGCGGCCGTGCTGGCCCCCAAGGTCACGGTCGCGGCGGCGCTGGCGGCGGCGCTCGCGGCCGAACCGGAAGCATTCCTGCTGCTGCTCTCCTCGACGGCCGGGGTTCTCGGTCCCCCCGGGCAGGCCGCCTATGCCTACGCCAACGCGTTGCTCGACGCGTGGGCGGCCGACCACGAGGCCGCGCGGGTGGCGGGGGCGCCGGGTCCCCGCGTCGTCACCGTCAACCTGCCGCTCTGGGCGGACGGCGGGATGGGCGGGACCGCGGCGGCGGCGCGTTGTGCCGAACTCGGCCTCGATGTCCTCGACCGCGCGACCGGTGTGGCGCTCCTCGAGCGGGTGCTCGCGGCGGGCGTGCCCCGGGTGATGGCCCTCTCGGGCGATCCCGCCCGCGTCGCGCGACTGCTGGGTCCGCCGGAGCCCAGCGCGCCCTCCGCGGTGTCGGCGTTGGAACCCGTCGTTGAACCGGCACCCGCGGCGGCGGTTCCGGCGCGGGCCGAGGTCCTCGCGCACCTCGTCCGCGTCTTCGCCGAACTCACCAAATTGCCGCCGGAACAGGTCCTGGCCGATGAGCCGATCGAGAACTACGGCCTCGACTCCGTGATGGTGACGACCTTCGCGCAGCGCCTCGGGCACGACCTGGGCGAGTTGCCGCAGACGCTGTTGTTCGAGTTCCCGACCCTGGAAGCGCTGGCGGACCATCTGGTGCGCGACCGGGGTCCGGCGCTGCGGCAGGCCTTTGCGGCGCGGGTCACCGCGCCCGCCCAGGCGCTCGCGGCGCCGGCTGCAGCTGCCGTTTCCGGCCCGGTCGCTCCAGCTCGGGTGGAGGAGCCGGAGAGAACGCCGTCCCCAGTCGAGTCGCCCAACGGGACCGCGTCGGCGGAAGCGCCCGCGGGTCCCGAGCCGGTCGCGATCATCGGCGTGGCCGGCCGTTACGCGCAGGCGGACGACGTCGCCGAGTTGTGGCGCCAGCTGGCGGCGGGGCGCGATTGCATCGAGCCGGTGCCGCCGGAGCGGTGGGACGCGGCGGCGATCCACGATCCCGAGCCCCTGAAGCCCGGGCGGACCACCAACCGGTGGGGCGGCTTCATCCGGGGCGTCGACCGGTTCGATCCGCTGCTCTTCAACCTCTCGCCGCGGGAGGCGCAGTTCATGGACCCGCAGGAGCGGTTGTTCCTCGAGACCGCGTGGAGCACCCTCGAGGACGCGGGCCGGCCGCGCCGCGAACTGGCGGGCCGCGCGGTCGGCGTGTTCGTGGGCGTGATGTACGCCCATTACCAGCTGTTCGGGGTGGAGGAGCGCCTCCGCGGGAACCCGGTGTCGTTGAGCGCCTCCTTCGCGAGCATCGCCAACCGCGTGTCGCACTTCTTCGACTGGCGCGGCCCGAGCCTCGCGCTGGACACGATGTGCTCGTCGTCGCTGACCGCGCTGCACCTGGCGGTCGAGAGCCTGCGGCGCGGCGAGTGCGAACTGGCGCTGGCGGGCGGCGTGAACCTGACCCTGCATCCCGAGAAGGACCTCGTGCTGAGCCAGACCGGGTTCAGCACGCGGGACGGGCGCTGCCGCGCGTTCGGGGCGGGCGGCGAGGGCTATGTGCCCGGCGAGGGCGTGGGCGCGGTGCTCCTGAAGCCGCTCGCGCGGGCGCTCGCGGACGGCGACCGGATCCACGGCGTGATCCGCGCGACGGCCCTGAACCATGGCGGCCGCACCAGCGGCTACACCGTCCCAAGCGCGCGCGCGCAGGCGGAGGTGGTGGGCGCGGCGCTGGCGGCGGCGGGCGTCGCGCCGGACACGATCACGTGTGTCGAGGCGCACGGCACGGGCACGTCGCTCGGCGACCCCATCGAGGTGGCGGGGCTGGCGCAGGCGTTCGCCGCGGCGGGGGCGCCGGTGGAACCTGCGCGGTGCTGGCTCGGCTCCGTGAAGTCCAACCTCGGCCACTGCGAGTCCGCGGCGGGGATCGCGGGGCTGACGAAGGTGTTGCTGCAGTTCCGGCACGGCCAGATCGCGCCGAGCCTCCACGCCACCCCGCCCAACCCGCACCTGGACCTCGCGCGCACGCCGTTCCGCGTCCCGGTCGCGCTGGAACCCTGGCCGCGGCTGGTGCGGGACGGGCGGACCTTGCCGCGGCGCGCGGGGCTGAGCTCGTTCGGGGCGGGCGGCGCCAACGCGCACGTCATCCTCGAGGAAGCGCCGGCCGCCGCGGTGCCGCCCCCGGCCGTGGGCCCGTGGCTGGTGGTCCTCTCCGCCAAGGGCGAGCCGCGGCTGCGCGAGCACGCCGCGCGCCTCGCGCGGCACCTGGCCGCGACCAGCGATCCGCTGGCCGATATCGCCTTCACCCTGCAGGTGGGCCGAGAGGCGCTCGAGGATCGGCTCGCGTTTCCGGCTACGACGGTAGCCGGAGCGGTGGCAGCGCTCGAAGCCTGGCTCCGTGGCGAGACCGTACCGGATCT
>SYDD01000021.1 GCA_005786775.1 Opitutaceae bacterium | reverse complement strand
GGCGAGATCGTCCTGCTCGCCGGGATCGGCCCGCAGGTTGAAGAGCTGCACCCGCTGCTGCTCGAAGTAGAGGAGCAGCTTGTGCTCGCCGGCGCGGATGGCGGCGCCCGGACTCTGGCGCCCGTGGTTGCTGTAGTGGGGGAAGTGCCAGAAGAGGGCGTCGCGGGCCGGGGCGGGCCCGCCGCGCAGCAGCGGGGCGAGGCTCACGCCGTCGCGGTGCTGGTCGGGCAACGCCGGCAGGCCGGCCAGCTCGAGCACGGTGGGGTAGAGATCCGTGGTGATCACTGGGACGTCGCTGACCCTCCCGCCGCGGACGCCGGCGCCGGGCGCGCGGATCATCAGGGGCACGCGGATGCCGCCCTCGTAGAGCCAGCCCTTCGCGCCGCGCAGGGGAAGGTTGGCGGTGGAGTAGGCGCCGTCCAGCGCGGTGGCGGCGACGACGCGGTCGGGCCGGCCGAAGTTGGCCGCGGCCATCCCGCCGTTGTCGGAGACAAAGATGACGATGGTCTGCGCGGCGAGCCCGAGCTCGTCGAGTTTGGCGGTCAGGCGCCCGAAGTTCTGGTCCAGGTTCTCCACCATCGCGGCGAACACCGGGTTGTCCTGGTGCTGGCGGATCTTGACCGAGCGGTTGGAGAAGACCCGGTGGGCGGCGTATTCTTCGCTGCCGGCGAGCGCGGCCAGTTCCGCGCGGGTCGGCGGCCGGGCGTCGTCCGGATTGCCCTCGAGGACATAAGCGGGCCCGGCGGGCGACGGACGAGCAGCTAGCTTCGCCCGGTATTTCTCCACCAACGCGGCCGGGGCCTGGATCGGGTCGTGCACGGCGAAGTGGGAGAGGTACAGGAAGAAGGGCCGCGCGCGCTGCTCCTCGATGTAGCGCAGGGCCTCGTCGGTGAGCCGGTCGGTGAGGTACTGGCCGGGCTCGTCGGCGATCCCCTCCAGCTTGAAGGGGGCGTGGAAACCCGGGTTCGGCCAGCCCTTGTTCCAGCGGGGGACCTGGACATCGAAGCCCTGGGCGCGCGGGCCGTGGGGTTCCTCGCCGAGGTGCCACTTGCCGAAGTGACCCGTCGCATAGCCGCGGGCGCGCAGGGCCTCCGCTAGCGTCGTCTCCTCCAGCGGCAGATGCTGGCGCACGGGCGCGTTGCGCAGGCGCTGGAAGGGGAACTCCTTGCGGCCGGGCAGCCAGTCGGTGAGGTGCAGTCGGGCGGGATACTTGCCGGTGAGGATGCTGGCACGCGTGGGGGAGCAGACGTGACAGGCCGCGTAGGCGTCGGTGAAGCGCACGGACTCGCGGGCGAAGCGGTCGAGGTTCGGCGTCTCGTGCAACGTGCTGCCGTAACTACCGAGGTCCCGCCAGCCGAGGTCGTCGATGAGGACGAGAATGACGTTGGGCGGTCGGGTCGGGGCGGCCACCGCAGCGGCGACCGAGAGAAGGGCAAGGGCGAGGAAGGGGAGGAGTGGCATCGGCGGAAAGGCTCAGAAATCACGTTTCACGCGGAGGATGTAGTCGCGCAGGCGGACGCTGCCATAGCGGCTGTAGAAAAAGGGCGCCCGGTTGTTGCCGGCGTCGAACGGCGGTTCGGTGCCGAGGACGTTGTTCAGCGTGAGCTGCACGGAGAGCCCGCGGAGGTAAGGCCAGCGGTGGCGCGGGCCGAAGGCGTGGCTGATGCCCAGATTGTGGTAAGTCTGCGCGGCGACCTGGAAGCCGCCCTGGGGCCCGGTGCTGGTCGTGATCAGGGTGGGATTCGCCGCGCCGAGGTAAACGGGGTCGCCCGGGGCGCCGGCCTGGCGGTAGCCGCCGTGGTGGACGGCGCTCCAGGAGGCCCGCCAACCGCGGCCCCCGGACCAGCTGAGCGTGAGGTTGGCCTTCGCGCGGTTCGTGCCCCCGGAGTTTGGGTAACCGACATACTCCAGCGCCGGGTAGCCGATGGCGGGGGGCAGCTGCAGGTTCTCCGTCAGGGTCGCGCGGGCGCGGGCGGCGAAGACCCCGAGCGGCGTCGCGCGGCGGTAATCGACCGAGGCGTCCCACCCGTCGGTGAGGCCATCCCCGACGTTGTAGAACGCGAACGTGAAGAGCTCAATGCGGCGGGTGGCCGGATCACGCTGGATGCTGCCCGCGGGGGCGCGGTCGCCCATATTGGCGAGCTGCTGCACGTTGTTCACGTTGCGGATCAGACCCGACTTGGCGATCCGCCAGTACTCGAGGTTCACGCGGAGGTCCTTGAGCGCGCCCTGTGGTTCCCAGATGACGCCACCCGCCCAGTTGCGCGAGGTCTCGGGACCAAGGGACGGATTGTTCCCGGCCACGCTCAGCGAGGTGTAACTGGTGCCGGTGACCGGGTCGAAGAAGACGGCCGTGGGATTGGCGGCAGCCAGGCCGCCGGTGTTGATCCGTTGCGTGAGCTGGGCGAAGGTCGGCGGGAGGAACGCCTCGGCGTAGGAGGCGCGGACGGTCAGCTCGCGGAAGGGCTGATATTTGAGGCCGAGGGTCGGCTTGGTGGCGCGCAGCCGCGCGATGTCCTGCCGGCTCTCGGTGGCGCTGCGGGTGATCCGGGGAAAGGGAGGCGAGTCGGGGAAGACGTTTACGCGGCCGTCCGGGTTCGTGTAGACTGCAAAGCGCTCGGCGCGGATTGCGGCCTGCAGGTCGAGCCCGCGGAGCAGCGGACGCTCGTTGCGGCCGGAGACCAGGGGCAGGCTGATCTCCGCGTGCGCCGCGGAGGTGGAGATGCGCTGCCCGATGAAGTAGGAGTGCTGGTTGGTCGGGTTCGCGGTCGCGGGCGGGAGCGGGGGGAAGGTGCCGCCGACATAGGCCTGGGGCAGGCGCTCCGTGTAGATCTCGGTGCCTAGCGTGAGCACCGGGCGGCCGCCGGGCAGGTCGAGGACCGGGCCGGACCCGCGCAGGTTGTAGTCAAGCATCGTGTCGCGGTTGTAGCCGGTCCAGCGGCCGTAGTAGCGCTCGAGCTCCAGCGGGTTCGCGATGGTGTCCACGAAGGGATTGAGTACGCCGGTCCACAGCAGCGGAGCGTTGCCCCCGAAGGTGGTCGCGTTCGTCAGGTTCATCAGCGGGTAGTCGATCTTCTGCGACGTCACCGAGTAGTTGACGTCCGCCGCGACCCGCCAGTCTCCCGGGAGTTTGAGCAGCGCGCCGAGGACCCCGCCGCCGACCCAGTTGGCGACATCGTTCGGGACGGACTGGCGCAACGGGATCGGCAGGCTGACGAACACGTTCTCACGGAAGGGATTTGCGGGCGAGTTGCCGGGCACGGCGAACTGGTACGCGCCGTTGCCGAGCGGGACCCATCGGGCCTCGAGGGTGGTGCTCCGGTTGAAGGCGAAGTCAGCGAACAGGCTCAGCCGGGAGTTCACCTGATGGTCGACGCGGGCCATCAGCGCCTCCTTGCGCGGCACGTGGACCAGCGTGCTCTCCAGTCCGCGCCAGACGCTCGGGGAGAAATCGAGGTTGTAGCGCCCCGCGTTGGCGAGGAGGCCGGCGTCGAGCGCCGCGCGGGGGGTCGAGGACGAGGTGCCGTAGGGGATGTGGGTGAGGCGCGAGTTGAGGGGCTGCCCGGTGGACTTGAGCGTGAGCGTCGCGGTCTGCGCGTTCGCGAAGCCGTTCACCGCGGCGTTGTTCAGCACAATGTTGGGGGTCGCGCCGCTGGTGAAGGTGGCCGTCGGCGAGTAGAACGTCGCCGGGCTGTTGGCGACCGCCCGGCGGAAATTCTCCAGCAGGAAGGGACGGTCCTTCAGGCGCAGTGGCTTGCCGTCGGAATAGCTGCCACTGACGGTCACGTGGGTGCGCCGTCCCACGGAGAAGCCGTAAATGCCGCTGACGGTCCGGATGGGGGCGTCGGTGTCGAAGGGGTTCTGGTAGCTGGCTGAGACCTGGCCCCCGGTGTAGCTACGCTTGAGGATCACGTTCACCACGCCGCCCACGGCCGTGCCACCGTAAAGGGCAGAGGCGCTGCCGGGCAGCACCTCGACGCGTTCGACCGCCGCCAGCGGGATGCCATTTACGTCCGGTTGGAAGGTGACGCCGCGGTTCGCGAGATTCGAGGTCCGCTGGCAGTTGATCAGGATCAGCGTCTGCGAGGCGCCGAGGCCGCGGAGGTTGATCGAGCTGGAGGCGCCCAACTGGTTGGTGAGCGCGCTCGGGTCGATCTGCGCGTTCATTTCCATCACGGAGTTCTGCGTCAGGCTGTCGCGCAGCACCTCGTCGAGGTCGTTGCGCCCGGAGGACTCGATCTCATCCGCGCTCAGGATGTAGTACGCCTGAACGTCGTTGATCCCGCGCGGGATGTCCATGTTCGCGTCCGTGAACGGCACGGGCTTCTTGTCGAAGACCTTGAACTCGGACAGCACGCGGACCTCCTCGGCGGAAGGGGCGGGCGCGGAGGGGGCCGGTGGGCGAACTTGGGCCGCGGCGGGGCCGGCGGCGGCGAGCATTAGGGCAGGCAAAAGCCGGGCGGGGACGACGGGGCGGGGTATCACGGGGCCGGAGCGGGTTTCGTGGTGACGGTCGGAGGGTAGAACCACCAGCTCGATTCAAACTGAGAGTTCGAGGGACAAAAGTTAAGTCCTATCAGTGGCGACTGCGGTCGGGGATTGACCCGCGTCGTGGGGAACGAAATTTTTGGACCGCCGTCGGCTGACGCCTCCCGGGCACGGCCAATTCAGCGCACGGCAACGGGCGGTTGCGTGCGCGATCCAACTGTGGCGCCGAGAATCCGGCGCTGGGGCCGGTTCAAATCGGGCGCGGGGGCGCGAGCCGAAAAGGAGGCGACCGATCTTGGGGGGGGCGGCGTTTTCCAGCGGGGATCAGACTACCACCTGCGTACCCCCGAAGGTGACGAGGGAGCTCCCGGCGAAAGATTCGTTCCAGAGGAAGTCCGAGCAGCGGAGGTACTCCAAGGCGACCTTTTCCCCAAGGAGAATCCCTTCGATGGCGTCCGAACGCCAGTGCACCCCAGCGAAGTTCCGGCCGATCGACATGTTGGCCGCCAGCTTGTTGAGTTCCCCGCCGACGGTCAGGGCGGGACCGGTATAGGGCAGCAGCGCGGTACCGTCGCGACTGGCAACCACCGGATTGCTGATGATAGCGTTGGAGTCGAAGAAGGCCTTCAGGACCGTGACGCAGGCCCCGGCGATCGTGGCGTGGCCGGAAGGGTAGGCCGGGTGCGTGGGGCAGCCTTCGGCGTAGGCTTGGGCGAGCAAGTACGATCCCTGCCGCGCCCAGATCTGCGGCAGTACGGGGGAGCTCAGCACATCGGCGTGCACGGGATAGGGTTCGCCAGCCGTGAGGCTCCGGTGCACGCGCTGGGCGTACTCCTCGGGCCGGAGGCGCCGGTGGAATGCCCACTTCTGCGTCCAAGCCGCGCGGAGGGAGTCGACGGCGATGCGGGCGACCTGGTCAAGGATGTGAGGTCCGCCGAAGGTAGCGAACGGAGCCTCTGCGGTCTTCGTGAGGTAGGGGTTACCCGGGTTCCGGCGCGTGCCGCTCCCGAGAAGGATGAGGGCCGCGTTGAGGAAGGCCTGATACGAGTAGTCTTTGTGGACGAATTCTCCGAGGTCGCGGCCATTGCGCAGGTAAACCGGACCGCTGACCACCGGGCCGGAGCGCGGGGTGCCGTTCTGCACCGCCAGCCAATCGGACTCGGCGGTGAGGAAGTCCACGCCAGGCGCGGGGACGGGATACTTCTGGTCGTAGGTGATGGGACCGGTCGGAATCGGCTTGAAGAGTAACTGCGAGATATAGGGCCCGGTGAGGTTGCCCAGACTGCTCGCCCGGAAGAGGGTGTCTGGCACCACGGTGGCGCCGTACTTTGGGCCGCGAAAATCGCTCAGGCGGGACAGATCGGCGCAGGCGTCGATTACCGCGCTCGAGGTGGCATAGTCTGCGAATGGGAGGTCACGCAGAACTGCGTGCCAGTAGCACTCCACCATCTCTCCCGCCGTCTCCGCTGAGGGAAAAGACGGCGCTGCGCGCATCGTCAGGTCAAACGGATCACAGCCCTCCATCAGGTAGGTCCAGCCGGCCTGCGGGTTAGCCAGCTTTGCCGTGCCCCCCAGCGGCACGGCGGCAAAGTCGGCTTCGACGCCCGTGCTACACGCCTTTCGCAGAGCGTCGTAGGCGGCGGGCAAGACGCGGCCCCGCGGGTCGTGGGGAAGCGCCTTGGAGAAGTTTCCGGGGAACCCAGGGATGCTCTCGTCGGCGTTAACCGGGTGCTCAACCGGCGAGGTACCGGCGAGCAACTCCTGCGCGGCTTTAATGCGGACTTGGAGGGCGTTGCCCCGCCGGGTCTTCGGCAGGCTGCGCAGCAGGTTCTGAAACGCGACGCCTTCAGGTTGGGAAGCGACTGCCGTCGTAGGAACAATTGAGCTCGCGGCAGCCAGCGTACCGATACTGCTAAGAAATGCGCGCCGCTTCAGGGGCGCGCTGGCGGGGCCGGAGGAGCTTGAGTTCATCGGTAGGGTAGGAAATCCGCCTCGGCGGATGACCGTCGGCTGGCGGGCAAGTCTGCGTGGTTCTTCCTCGGTCGAAGCCGGAGTTTTAGCCGACCGTCTAGGGGGATGCCGAACATCCCCCCTTTTGACAAGAATTTTACCAAGCGCGCGCAGGGGGTGAGTATGATGCAACCTAACTGATGGAAAGTCGGATGCATTTCCGCGATGGTCACTCCGGGTTGGTGGCGAGGAAGCGATCGATCTCCGCCCAGTCGGTGGCCGGGAGGTGTAGTCCGACCGCTGGGATCAGTTCGCGGATCTGCCCGAGCCGGCGGGCCCCGACGATCGCAGCGGTGACGGCCGGATGACGCAACGTCCAAGCCAAAGCCACTTGTCCCGGGGTGGCGCCGTGGCGGCGGCCGATGTCGCGGAGCACGTCGACGCAGCGCAGGTTCCGCGAGAATAGAGGTTCCTGGAAATGCCGGTTCTTCTCACGACGCCAGTCGTCGGCGGGCAGCGCCGCGAGCCGCTCGTGGTTCCACGCGCCGGTCAGCAACCCGGACTGCATCGGCGAGTAGACGAGCGTTCCGATGCCCTCGCGCTGGCAGTAGGGAAGGATCTCTGGCTCAATGTCGCGGCGCAGGAGGGAGTAGGGTGGCTGCAGGGAGCAGACGGGTGCGATAGCGGCGGCGCGGCGGAGCTGCGCCACGTTGAAATTGGAGACGCCGATCCAGCGTACCTTGCCCTCCTGCCGCAGCTTCGCGACCTCTGCCCAGCCCTCCTCGATCTCGGCGTCCGGTTCCGGCCAGTGAATCTGGTAAAGGTCGATCGTCTCGACGCGCAGGCGCCGCAGGCTCGCCTCGCATTCGCGGCGTACGCTATCCGCGCGCAGGCTTTTACCGATCTCGCGTTGTTCGTTCCACACGCGGCCGCATTTGGTGAAGACGTACGGCCGGTCCCGTACGCCGTCCAAGGCCCGCGCGACGACCTCTTCCGAATGCCCAAGACCATAGACGGCGGCCGTGTCGATCCAGTTGATCCCGGCGTCGAGGGCCTCGTGGATTGCCGCGATGCTGTCGCGGTCGTCCTGGCCGCCCCAGCCAAACGCCCAGCCGCCGCCGCCAATGGCCCAGGCGCCGAAGCCGAGCGGGGTCAGGTTCAAGTCGGAGATGCCAAGGGGACGCGTCTGCACGCCGGCAGTGAGGCGGCACCGAGGGGCGGCGCCAACGTCAATTATGCAGGCCCCCAATTGGCCTTGAGCCCGGGGCCCCGGCCGGCAGGGTGCGGGAGGATGGATGCTGCCTCGCCCACCGCCCCAGACTCGAGTCGCCTGCCGCGTCATCTGGGCGTTTGGAACGGGGCGCTGCTGCTCGTCACCTACACCATCGGGGTGGGGATTTTGCAGTCTCCCGGAGTGGTGCTGCGCAACACGGGCTCGGTTGCGCTGGGTTACGCGGCCTGGCTGGTCGGCGCGGTGGTGGCGATTTGTGGGGCGCTCGTGATGGCGGAATTGGCGGCGCGGACTCCTCGGTCGGGCGGGACTACGGTATTCCTGAGGGAAGCCTACGGTCCGCGAGCCGCCTTTGTCTATGGGTGGACCGCGCTATTTCTCGCCCCGCTCGCGACGGCGGCGATCACCCTGGTCAGCGTGCGTAACCTAGGTGTGATTCTGGGCTGGTCTCCCGGGCTGCAGACGGCCGTGGGGGTGTCCTGGGTGGGCGCTATCACTCTGTTGGCCATGCGTTCCGGGCGGGTGGTCGCGCGGATCGTGGGCGGGGTAGGCATCTTCAAGATTAGCGCCCTAGGTACGGTGGTGGTGCTTTGCTTCGCGACTGACGGGGCTCCGGCTCCGGCTGCTGCGACCGCTGGACTGCCGGTACCCGAATCGCTGTGGGTGGGTTTCGGCCTCGCGGTGGTGGCTACGATGTTTGCCTACGACGGTTGGGATGGACTGGCGCTCGTGGCGGGGGAGGTGCGGGATCCGGCGCGCAACTTGCCCCGCGCCACACTGCTTGGGATGGGCATCATCCTCGCGGTCTATCTCGCGGTGAATTCCGGTTTCCTCCACGCCTTATCCCCGGCGCAGGTAGCGACCACCCCGACGCTCGCCGCGACGGCGATGGAGCGAGTGCTCGGCGCCGAGGCCAGCCGGGTAGTCACAGTCTTCGTCGCCTGTAGTGCGGCGAGCACTGTCTTCAGTTCCCTGCTGTGCAACCCGCGAATCTTCTTCGCGCTCGCCGAGGAAGGACAGTTTTTCCGCGTCGCGGCGCGCGTGCACCCGACTTGGGCCACTCCGTGGGTCGCGACGCTGGCGTACGGGGGCCTGACGGCGACTTACATCGCCTCGGGGGGCGGGTTCGAGACCCTGACGCGATACCTGATCCTCGGCTTCCTGCCGATTTACGGTCTGATCGCCTTGGCGGCGGTCCTAGCCCGCCGCCGGGGACGTCCCGCCGTGTTCGCGATGCCTTTCTACCCCTGGCCAGTGATTCTGATGCTGGTCTACGTCCTCGCAGGTCTGGCCAGTGGGTTCGCGGGCGACGCCGCTGCAGCGGCCGGGGGCCTCGTTCTGATGGTCGCCGGGGTGGGGGTGCACGCTTTCTGGTCGCGGCTACGCGGCTCGACGCGGGCGTGAACTAATTGATACCGCTGGAGCCGCTGTCACCGCTCGTCCCCTACTATCCCTTATGAACCCGCGGATTGGCCTTCCACTACTTGCCGGTCTCTTGCTGCTTTCCGGCTGCTACACGAATCCTGTCACGGGTCGTCGGTCGCTGGTCCTGCTTTCCCAGGGCCAGGAGGCGCAGTTGGGCACCGAGTCATTTCAGCAGATCCGTCGGAAGGAGAAGGTCGCCGCCGATGCGGGCGCCAACGCGCGGGTCCAGCGGGTGGGGCAGAGGATCGCCGCTGTGGTGGGCGAGGCGCTGCCGGGCGCGCGCTGGGAATTCGTCGTTTTTGAATCCAAGGAGCTCAACGCGTTCGCGCTCCCGGGTGGGAAAGTCGGCGTGTACACGGGCCTTCTGGAGCTGGCCGAGAGCGACGCGGAGCTGGCGACGGTGATGGGCCACGAGATCGGGCACGTGGTGGCGCGCCACGGCGCTGAGCGGATGTCCGAGGCGATGGTAATCGCCGGGGTCGGCATCGCGGGCTCGCTCGCGGTGGAGGCGAACAGCAACGACCCCCGGATGCGTGACCTCTTCGCCCTCGCTTATGGCGGCGGCACCACGCTGCTGCGAGTGCTCCCGCACTCCCGGGCCAACGAGACCGAGGCCGATCGCATGGGCATGCTCTACGCCGCGCGCGCGGGTTACGACCCGCGTGGAGCGGTGTCGTTCTGGCGCAAGATGGCGGCACGTAAACAAGCTACCGCGCCGGGTCCCCGGATGCCCGCCTTCCTTTCCACGCACCCGGCGGACGAGCGGCGAATCGCAGATTTGGAGGCGTTTCTCCCGACGGCGTTGCCGGTTTGGGAACGGTCCCGCGGCCCAGCGCCCACCGGTGGTGGCTGACGAGGAGGTTAGCGCCGCTCTCGGTCGGGCGTCTCGCTCGCGGCCTGATGGTCGGTGATCAGCTTGCAGAGTCGCCCGAAGTCGAGCGGCTTCTGGAGTTGGGCATCCATGCCGGCGTCAACGCAGCGGCCAAAGGTGAGCCGGGATACGCTCGCGGTCAGGGCGATGACCAAGGTGCGACTGCCGCCGGCCTCGATTTGGCGAATGCGTCGGCAGGTCTCGTAGCCGCCCATGCCGGGCATATAGATGTCGAGGAGGACGGCGTCATATTTGCCCCGTTCGAGAAGCTTAAGGGCCTCCTCGCCACTGGCTACGGCGTCCACGTCAAATCCGAGGCGACGTAAGCCTAGCGAGAGGACCAGACGGTTGGCATCGAGGTCGTCTACGGCCAAGATCCGGCCACGCCGGAGCGGCGAGTCGGAAGGAAGCACCCTCACCGAGCGCGCCTGTGGCAGTGGGACTTCAATGAGAAAGACCGAGCCTTTCCCGAGCTGACTCTGGCAGGTGACAGTCCCGCCCATCAGCTGGACCAAGCGACGCGCCAGAGCGAGACCGAGGCCACAGCCACGCTGCG
>SYDD01000020.1 GCA_005786775.1 Opitutaceae bacterium | reverse complement strand
CGTAGGTCGCGGATGCGTTCCCAGTTTTCGGCCAAGGGCCGATAGTTCACATCTCGCCGGTTGTCCTCGCGGATCAGCACCACCGTGCGCGGGTTCACAAAGCGGCACAGATCGTCGACGTGGCCGTGGGTGTCATCGCCGACGAGCCCGTCGCCGAGCCAGAAGACGTTGGTCACTCCGAGGTTCGCCTTCACCACCCGCTCGAACTCCGCGCGGCCGACGCCGGGGTTGCGCACCTGCACTTTGGGGTGGAGATAGCACTCCTCGGTGGTGAGGAGGGTGCCACGGCCATTTACGTCGATCCCGCCGCCCTCAAGCACAAAGGGACGTCCGTCCTCGCGCGCCGCCTCGAAGAGGGTTTTACCCAGCCGGCGGGCCGCGATCTCCGGCACCCGGCGGTCGTGTTGCCAGTCCCGGTACTTGGCCCACGCGTTGAAATGAAAGTGAACGATTGCCGTCTCACGTCCGCGCCCGCGGGATCGCTGCACGAAAATGGGGCCGCTGTCCCGTGTCCATCCACGGTTGGTGCGGTGGAAGATAAACTCGACGCGCTTCAGGTCGACGTGAGCGCGGTTGAGGACCTGGCGGGCTTGGCGTTCCTCGCGGCGGTCGTTGACCATAATGCGGACCAGTTCCCCGGCGGTGAGCTTGCGCACCATCTCTCCGTAAACCCAATGAATCGTAGAGAGCTTGTCGGGCCAGTCGGTCGCATGATGGGGCCAGCCGAGCCAGGTGGCTTCGTGCCGCTCCCATTCAGCGGGCATCGTGAATCCAAGCTGGGCGGGGGAGGGGGCGGCGGGAGTGGGCATGACGGCCGCGCATAAGGGATCGACGCGCGGCGGGGCTCAAGCCCGGAACGCACGCGCCCGGCGGTCCAGCTGCCGAATGCTACGCGTCGCGCGCAAAAAGGTTTGCATGGGGGAGCGCGCCGGCCGAACTCATCCCGAAACATCTACTTATGGCGCGCACTGAACGTCGGAACCTGAGGCAGCGGGAAAAGCTTTTTGAGACCCCGGACTGGCTCAAGCAGAAGCAATGCCCCCACAAGGCCAAATACATGGCCGGGCCGCGGATCCAACCGCGCAACATCAGCGGCAAGGAGAAGCTGCCCGACCTGATCGACGCCACCTTCCTCGCCTACAACGGCGCGCGCCTCCGCGAGGGCGTCCAGCTCTTCACCAATCGGATGCTCGAGCCAGACGTCACGGTTGGCCTCAGCGTCTCGGGCGCCCTTACGCCCGCTGGGCTCGGCTGCTCCAGCATCATCCCTCTCATCAAAGCGGGCTTCGTGGACTGGATCGTCTCTACGGGCGCGAACCTCTACCATGACCTACACTTTGCGCTGAACTTCCCGGTGCATGCAGGCAGCCCAAAGTTTGACGACACGGATCTGCGCGACAACGACCTCGTGCGCATTTACGACGTGGTCATACCGTATAGCGACGGTTTGATGGCGACCGACGAGATCCTGCGGGAGATCATGCTCCAGCCGGAGTTTCAAAAGGAGATGGGCACCGCGGAGCTGCACTACCTCATTGGCCGTTACGCCGCCGAGTGGGAGCGCAAAAACGGCCTCAAGGATGTGTCCGTGATGGCTGCTGCCTACCGCGCGGGGGTGCCCTGCTACACTTCCTCGCCGGGCGACTCCACGATCGGGATGAACGTGGCCGGCGTGGAGCTGCGCGGTAGCAAGCTCCGCATCAATCCTTCGATCGACGTCAATGAGACGACCAGCTTCGTCCTCGCCGCCAAGCGCGGCGGCGGCCGCAGCGCGGTCGTGCTCCTCGGCGGGGGCAGCCCGAAGAACTTCATGCTGCAGACGGAGCCGCAGATCCAAGAAGTCCTGCGCATTAAGGAATTCGGCCAGGACTTCTTCCTTCAAATCACCGATGCTCGGCCGGACACCGGAGGCCTGAGCGGCGCGACGCCTTCCGAGGCTGTTTCCTGGGGCAAGGTGGATCCCGCGCGCCTGCCCGACGCGGTGGTGTGCTACACGGACAGCACGATCGCGCTGCCGCTCATGACCCATTACGCGCTCGCCCGCCGCAAGCGCCGCAAGCTCCGCCGGCTGTACGACCAACGCGCTGCCTGCATGAAGGCGCTAACGCGTGAGTATTTCGCGCATAATAAGGTGAAGATGATCGACGGCTCCGAGCCGAACCTACGCTGAGCGTAGGCCGGCGATATCCCCCCGCGGGCCACTTACGATTGGACCGGTTCCCTCCGTGAATCCACGCCAGCTCCAGACCCTTGCCCGTCGGCACGGCACCCCCCTCGTGGTCATCGACCACGCCGTAATCCGCCGCAACTACGCCGCCTTCCGGAAGCATTTCCCGAAGGTGCAGGCCTACTATGCCGTGAAGGCCAATGCGGAGCCAGAGATCATCCGCACGCTGTACCGGGCCGGCGCCAGCTTCGACGTCGCTTCGCTCCCGGAGTTCATGCTCGTGTACGAGAACATCCGGAAGTTGCCGGCGCGGGAGCGCCAGCAGTTTATCTGGGATAAGATCATCTACGCGAACCCGACCAAGCCGCGGCAGACGCTGGAGGCCCTGAACCGCTACAAGCCGCTGGTCACTTTCGATAACCTCACGGAGCTACGGAAGATCCGCCAGTACGCCCCGAACGCGGGTGTGGTGCTGCGTCTGCGGGTGCCCAACACCGGCTCGGTCGTGGAGCTCTCCTCGAAGTTCGGCTGCGAGGCCGCGGAGGCGGTCGACTTGCTGGTCGCGGCTGCCGATCTCGGCCTAGTGGCGGAGGGCGTCAGTTTCCATGTCGGCAGCCAGTGCTGCAATTTCGAGAACTACGTCCAGTCCTTGAATCTCGCGGCGGCCGTGATGGCGGAGGCGCGTTCCCGCGGCCATCCAATGAAGATTCTCGACATCGGCGGCGGCTTCCCCGCGCCTTACCACCGCGACGTGCCACCCATCGAGCTGCTCGCCCGAAAGATCAATGCCGAGATCGACCGGCTCTTCCCGCGGGATGTCGAAATCATCGCCGAGCCGGGGCGTTACATGGTGGCCAACGCTGCGATGTCGGTCGCGAGTGTCATCGGCAAGGCGCGCCGGGACGGCAAGCCCTGCTACTACATCGACGACAGCGTCTACCATACGTTCTCGGGCATCATCTTTGACCACTGCAAGTACCCGCTCCAATCGTTCCGGAAGGGGCCCAAGGAGATCTGCGCGGTGTTTGGCCAGACCTGCGACGGTCTGGATGTGCTCTCGCTCTCCGAGGAGCTCCCCGCGCTCGAATTAGACGATCTGGTCTACGCCGAAAATATCGGTGCCTACAGCAATGCGTCCGCGACGTGGTTCAACGGCTTCCCGCCCGCGCCGGTCTTGCACGTCAACGTGACGCCGGCGGCCCGCCGCTGACCCGCCGGCTCGCGAGGGGATCGCGCTCCCGGAACTTCTGGTTCCAGACCAAAAGGAGCACCGCGCCCGCGATCACGTCCACCGCGCCCGTGAGCACCCGGGCCGGTAGGGGCACCGGGCGCCCTAGGAACAGCAACGCTAGTCCCGCGAGGACGAGGCCGAGCCCCAGCCAAAATAGTTGGCGGCCGAGCCGGCGACGGCGGGCCTCCGGGGTTAAGGTTGGATTCACGGCGCGAGGGGCAGGCGGATCCGCATCGTCGTGCCCTCGGGCCCTGTCCGCAGCAGGTTGATGTCCCCGTGATGGGAGCGCAGGATGCGCTTGGCGATCGCGAGGCCAAGGCCCGTCCCATCCGGACGCCCGGAAAGGAAGGAGTCAAAGATCCGCGCCCGCAACGCCTCCGGGACGCCGCCGCCCGTGTCCTCGACGTCGAGCGTCGCAGCGGAGGCGCTGACGGCCGGATCCGCGTCCGCGCGCAGCGTGATACGGCCTCCGGCGGGCATCGCCTGCGCCGAATTCAGCAGCAGGTTCAACAGTACCTGTTGCAACTGCCCTTTGTGGCCCTCGACAAAGAGCGGGCGCGGCGGGGCGAGATACTCCACCGAGACCTTTTGCTGCGCGAACTTAAGCCGCACCAATGCGAGCGTGTCCGCGACGACGTCGCCAAGGGACCAGCGGGAGTGGAGGTTGGTCGGTGCCTGCGCAAAGCCGAGGACGCGGGTGACGATAGCCTCCAGCTGAACCAACTTCTCGTCGATCACCCGTTGATCGGTGCGCCGGGGGTCGCCCTCGGGGTAGTCGATCCGGAGGCTGCCCTGGTAGAGCAGTTTGATCACGGTAAGGGGATTGCGGATCTCGTGCGCGATCTCTGCCGCGAGGAGGCCCAGTGTCGTCAGCCGCTCATTGCGGCGGAGTGCGTCCTCAGTCTGGAACACCCGGGAGTAGAGGCGGGCGTTCTGCACCGCCACTGCACCAAGGGTAGCGAAGGCCGCGCAGAGGCGCTTCTCGTCGTTATCAAAGCGATGGAGTCGGCCGCTGAACACGGCCATCACGCCGACGACCTCTCCCTCGAAGGTCAACGGGGTGGCGAGCAGCGAGCCGCGAGCGGGTTCGCGGGGCAAGTCTCTCAGCTCAGCATGGTCCAAGTCGGCCACCTCCGGGAACCAGACGGCACGGCGCGTCTGGATGACGGTCGCGCAGAGGCAGTCCTTCAGTGGCACCTCCGCGGGGGCCGCCGGATCCCATACCCCGCCCTCGAGCGACGCGCGCCGGAGGACGCCCAGCGCGGGATCGTGCAGGTACAGCGCGCACGCGGAATCGGGGAACATCTGTCGCGCCTCCCGCGTGAACGCATGAAAGAGGTCGCCTGGCTCCAACCGTGCCACCAGAGACTGGCCAGCCGCGATCAGCGATTCCAGCTGCCGGGCTTTCGCCTCGAGGTGGCCTTGGCGCCAGCGGAGCGCCAAAACCCGCGCGGCCTCGGCAGCCAGTTCCTCAAGGCGTGGGAGATCCTCGGACTGAAAACCGCCGGGCCGGTCGCTCTCGAGGTCGATCACACCAATCAGCGAGTCGCCGTCCAGCAGCGGGGCGGCGAGCTCGCAGCGGGCCTGAGGGCGCGCTGCAATGTAGCGGGGCTCGGCGCGAATCTCCGGGACCAGCAGTGGTCGCCGATTCTGGGCACACCAACCGGTCACGCCGTGCCCTGTCGGGAGCGCGTACGGACCGCCGGCCTTGCCGAAGTCGCCTCGTTGCGCGGCGATCTCGAGCGTGGCGGTCTCAGGATTGAAAAGCGCGATCGAGCCGGCATCGGCGGCAAAGCTCCGAACGCAGACGTCCAGCACGGACTGCAGGAGAGCCTCCGGGGAGCCTTCACGGCCGGCGAGCGTCGCGATGGCGTGCAGGGCGATCAGCCGGCGCGCGTCAAGCGAGCCGGAGTCGACGGCTGGACCTGCAGCAGGCTCAGGCACTGGCCGTCACCGGGGCAGCGATGACCTCGTTGAGCGAGCTCCGCAGGGCCTCCAGGCGTTCCGGACTCACCACGGGCTCGTGGTTCGCCCCCTCGATGTAGAACGTGTCGATGGCCACGCCGCGCTCGGTCCCGATCCGGGCGAAGGTGATGTCGAACCCGTGGTCCGAGATCGCCTTGGCGAGGCGGTAGAGGAGTCCGATCTGGTCTCGCGCCTGCACCTCCACGATGGTGCGCTGCATCGACAACTCGTGGTAGACGTCGACCGTCTGTGGAAACGAACTCTGGAGAGCCTCGCCGGAAGAGGCTTGCAGGTAGCGGGTGGCGGCGATCTTGCGCGCCTGAGCCAAGATGTCGGGCAGGAGATCCCGGTTCGTCACGAGGGCTTCCTCGGTGATCCGAGCGAATTTTTCTTGCGCCGGGGCGCTTTGCACGGGACCGAGGCCGGGCTCGACCACGTGGAAGGTATCGATCGCAATGTGATCCGTGCGCGAAATCACTTTCGCGCCCAGAATGTTTAGCCCGGCGACACTGAACGCCCCGGCCAGCTTGTAGAACAGGCCCGCGCGGTCCCATGTCACTACGTTCACCACGGTGAGGGAGCGGTTGAGATCGTCCTTCCATTCGACGACCGGCCGCAGCGAGCCGACCGAGTCTGCGGTGGTGATCGAGCGCAGGAGGCGGTTGACCATTTGCAGGTGCAGCGCGATCTCGGCCGCGTCCGTATGGACAAAGTAGCGGTCGGGCAGCAGGCCGAAATGGGCGGTGATCTCGTCGGCGCTGATGCCGGGGATGGTCTGGGAGATGAGCTGCTGTTGCGTCATGGTTTTTTTGCGGAGCAGGGTGGCGTCCGCCTCTTGGCCGAGCTTGAGCCGGTCCAGCGTGGCGCGGAAGAGGGAGGTATGCAGCGTGTCCTTGTAGCTGTTCCAGAGGTCTGCGGCCGTGCCCCGGGCGTCGCAGAAGGTGTGGACGTAGAGGTGACGGAGACGCTCGGCGTCTCCCACGAGCTCGGCGAAGGCGGCGGCAGTCCCGGGGTCATCTACATCCCGCTTTTGCCAGAACCGTGCCATCACCAGATGATTTTTAATAATGAATGCAACCAGTTCACGGTCATTTGGTTCCACTCCAAATCGCTCCAGGATCGGCAGGGCCAGGCGGACGCCGCTCTCCGCGTGACCTCGGATGCCCTCCGCCTTGCCGATGTCGTGCAGCAGCAGGGTGAGGTAGAGCAGGGCGGGGTCCTTGGTCTCGTGCAGGGCCTCCCGGTACTTGAGGGTGATCGGTTCCGCCGCGGTGAAGATGCGGTCAAGTTCCCGGATCGCGCTGAGCGTGTGCACGTCCGCCGTGTAGCGGTGGTAGTACTCGTGCTGGACGAGGCACGTGAGCCCGTCGAATTCGGGTACCAGGCGCCCCAGCACCCCGAGTTCGTGCATCCGGGAGAGTACGGGCTCGACGGCGCCGACCTCGCCAAGGATCGCGCGGAAGCTGACGGTGGCGTCGGCGGAGGCCGCCACCTCGCGAGTGAGCAGGGGCAAGGAGTCGCGGATCAACTCCCGCAGGTGTAGGTCGGGCGGGGCGTTAAGCGTCTGGCTGTGGCGAAAGACCCGGATGAGGCGAGCTGGATCGTCCTGGAAGACCGTCGGTTTGTCGGCGGCAAGTTCCCGACCCCGGACGATAAAGCCGTCGAGGAGCCGAGCGCGTTGGAATCGGGCAGCGAGCAGGGAATCCTTGAAGGAACGGCGTTCGCCGCCGCCGCGGCCGATGCTGAGGGCAAGCCGATCCTCGACCAGCTTCGAGACCCGAAACACGGTCTGCGCGGCCCGGTAGTACTCCTGCATGAAGGCCTCGATCTGGGCGAGCGGGTCAGCGCCGGCGAAACCCAGGGCCTCCGCGATACGAGGCTGCTGATCGAGGCTCATGACGTCGGTCGCCCGCGGGCTGATGAAGTGTAGCTCGTTGCGTACCCGCAGCAGGAAGTCATGCGCCCGCTGGAAGTCCGCGACTTCCTCCTTCCGCACGTAGTTCAGGTCGGCCAGCTCCTCGATCTGCGTGAGGTCAAGGCGCACGCGCGCCATCCAGACGGTGCTCTGGTAGTCGCGCAGCCCGCCGACGCCGTTTTTGAGGTCCGGTTCTTGGTTGAAGACGGTGTCTGCGAACTTCGCGCGACGGCCGGCTTGGTCATCCAGGCGGGCGGCGATGTAGTCCTTCGGGTTCTCCCCGGTGTAATAAGCGCGGTAGGCCTGCGTGAAGGTGTCGAAGAGCTGTTGCGAGCCCGCGATGCGGCGCGCCTCCAGCAGCGCGGTCTTGGTCTGCATGTTGCGCCGAGCCTCGGCCACCGCCTCGTCGATGGTGCGGGTCGAGTGACCCACCTTCAGCCCGCAGTCCCAGAGCGGGTAGAGGATCTGCTGGGACAGGTGCTCGCGCAGCGGCTGGGCGGCGTTGCGCGCGATCTTCTGGCTGCAAAGGAACATCACGTCGACGTCGCTCCACGGCGAGAGCTCCTCCCGGCCGTAGCCGCCCAGGGCCACCAGCGTCACCGGCAGGGCGGAGCCGGCGCCCGGCCCCGCGTAGGTGCGCAGCGCGTAGTCAAACAGGTGACCCAGGAGGGCATCCATCATCCACGAGCGCTCCCGGCAGATCTGCCGGCCGCCGCCACCCGCGGCATGGCGCGCGCGAAGCCCCTCCTGCTCCTGGCGCAGGAATTCCCGGCAGGCCGCGACGCGCTCGGTCAGCGGCACTTCCCCAGGGAAAGCGAGCTGCGCGGCGGCGCGTGCGGGGATCTTCTCGGGCATAAGACCTGTTATCGGACAGGCTTCGGCCGCGCTTTCAACGTCCAAAGCCGGATTGCGCCGGCGGGGCTTAAACCACTTGCCACCCCTCCGCGCCGCCGGTTGGCTCCCCAGCCCACCGTCCCCCCGAGCCGATGCCCGAAATTTCCAAGAGCTACGAACCGCGCGACGTCGAGCGTAAGTGGTACGCCAGCTGGCTGGCGGCCCGCCAGTTCGCCGCGCACTCCGAGCCGGGCCGCGAGCCCTACACCATCGTCATCCCGCCCCCCAATGTCACCGGGGTGCTCACGATGGGCCACGTGCTCAACAACACCCTCCAGGATATCCTGATCCGCCGCGCCCGGCTCGAGGGCCACTCTGCGCTCTGGCTGCCCGGCACCGACCACGCCGGGATTGCCACCCAGACGGTCGTCGAGCGCGAGCTCCGCAAGCAGCGCAAGACCCGCCACGACTTCGGGCGGGAGAAGTTCCTCGAGCAGGTCTGGGCGTGGCGCCATGAAAAGGGGAACATCATTCTCGAGCAGCTCCGGCGCCTCGGCGCCTCCTGCGACTGGGACCGCACCCAGTTCACGATGGACCCGCACTATTCCCGCGCGGTGCTGACGGTGTTCGTCGAGCTCTTCCGGCGCGGGCACATCTACCGCGGCAAGCGGATGGTGAACTGGTGCCCCGCCTCGCAGACCGCCCTCAGCGACGAGGAGGTCATCATGAAGCCCG
>SYDD01000152.1 GCA_005786775.1 Opitutaceae bacterium | reverse complement strand
TTCTGCACCCGCATCCGGGTGGCGCCGTAGGAGCCCTCGACGAAGAGCGTGACGTGCGGGAGCAGCTTGAAGTCGGAGCGCAGGAACAGGTTCTTCCGCGTGAGCGGGCGGACGATCTCCTGGGAGGTGCCGATGCGGAAGCCGTCGCCGCCGCTCTGGAAGCCGTTGGTGGCGCCGATCGTGGTTGAGAGCGTGCCGTAGTCGTAGGGGCGCGGGGCGCCGCCCGGGCCGAACTGGAGGCCGCGCAGCTGGGCGTTGTTGGCGGCCGTCCCGCCGACGCCGTTGACGATCATTCCGCCCGGCGTGAACGGGGAGCGGATATCCGCCGCCCGCACCAGGTTCGTGGTGTTGCCGGGCTGGGGGATCTGGTTGGTCTCGCGCCGGCGGAAGTCGCGCGCGTCGCCGTTGACGCCCTGGCTGACCGCGTACTCGCCGCTGAAGACGAGGTGGCCGCGCCCCTTCAGGTAGGGCGTGCCGTAGGTGACCATCCCTTTGTACTCCCGGTTGTCGCCCCGCTGCGCCTGGCCCCAGACGACGTCCGACTTGAAGCCGGTGAACTCCTTGTTGAGCACGAAGTTCACCACCCCGCCGACGGCATCGGAGCCGTAGGTGGCGGAGGCGCCGCCGTTGACGACGTCGACGCGGTCGACGAGGCCCTGCGGGATGAGGTTCACGTCGATCTGCCCGGTGGGGCCGCTGGGCGTGAAGCGGCGGCCGTCGAGCAGCGTGAGGGTGCGGGCGACGCCGAGGCCGCGGAGGTTGAGGAAGTTGGCGCCGTTGTTGCCCGTGCCGCCGCCGACCGTCTGGCCGCCGCCGGGGGCGATGGACGGGAGCTGCTTGAGGCCGTCGGCCATGTTCATCGGCGCGGCGGCGAGCAGGGTCTCGTGGCTCACGACCAGGACGGGCGTGGGCGAGGTGAACGTGCTGGCGCCCGCGATGAGCGAGCCGGAGACGTTGAAGGCCTCGAGTTGGAGGACCTCGGAGGGCTGGGCGGCGGCCGGCGCGGGCGCGGGCGTGGGCGTGGCGGCCTCGGCGGAGACGGTCACCAGCCAGGCGGCCAGCAGGGAGAGGAAGCGGCGGTTTTTCACGGGCAGGGCGGGGGTGGCCGTGACGATGCCGGGCCCGCGCGAAAGGGGAAGGCCCGAAATGCCCCCGCGCGCCGGGGCGATGGCCGCTGCCTCTGGAGCGGCGGCACCCCAGTTTTCCCTCGCCCCACGCGGGGCGACGGCCGACTCTCTCACCCGCATGCGCCACGCCTTCCCTTGCACGCACGCGACCCTGCTGGTGTCGCTCCTCGCCGCGGGCGTCGGCGCCGCGACGCCGCCGGCCCCCGGGGCGACCCAGCTCGAGGCGTTTGCCGTGCTCGGCTCGCGCATCCGGCGCGCCGAGGTGGACGGTCCCTCGCCGGTCTCGGTGTACCAGGCCGAGGACATCCGGGCGACGGGCGCGATGAACCTCTCCGACTTCCTGCGCACCCTGCCCCAGACCTACGGCGGCGTCGGGGCCGGCCGCAACAGCGCGCCGGACGACCTCAACCTCGCCGCCGGCCAGCGCACGGAAAGCGCCCTGCCCACCGTGCCCGCGCCCGGCGCCAGCCCCTTGCTCGGCACCAATGCCCCCGTGCAGACCGGCGTCTCCGGCGTCAGCCTGCGCGGCCTCGGTTCCGGCTCGACCCTCGTGCTGGTGGACGGCCGCCGGGTCGCCCAGGCCGCGGAGCGCAACCGCGGCTCGACCACCGGGCAGGGCTTCGTCGACCTGAACACGATCCCGCTCGGGCTGATCGAGCGCGTGGAGGTGATCACCGACGGCGCGTCGGCGGTTTACGGGGCGGACGCGGTGGCGGGGGTGATCAACCTCGTGCTGAAGAAGGCGTGGGTCGGCACGGAGGTGAGCGGTGCGGTGAAGTTCCGCGAGCACGGCGGCGCGCGGGAGCGGCAGGCCACGGTCACAACTGGCTTCGCGGGCGCGGGCGGCCGGCTGCGCGGGACGCTGGCGATCGACTATTACGACCGGTCGCCGCTGCTCGCCTCCCAGCGCGCGTTCTCGCGGCGGATGGACCACCGCGACCGCCTGCAGGGCTACCACCCGACCACGGGCGCGCCCGTCTACGGCACCGACCAGCGGATCCAGTGGGGTTACCCCGCCTCGGTGCAGGCCACCGCCGCGACCGGCTTCACCTCCATCCCGGGCGTGCGCGTCCTGCTCGCCCCCGCGGGCGCCGTGACCACCCCGCCGGCGTCGGCCTTCGAGCGCCGCACCACGAACGACCCCGGCCAGCCCGGCACCGCGATCGTCGCCCAGGGCCAGCGCATCACCAATCCCGCGCCGTGGACCCAGCTGGTCTCCGCCGCGGAACGCCGGGGTGTCACCGGCACCGGTTCCTGGGAGTTCGCCCGGGATTTCGAGCTCTACGCGACCGCGAGCCACGCCCGCGCGGAGGGGCTGGCGCAGACCCTGCCGGCCTACGTCGCCGGCGTCGCGGTCGCGGCCGCGAACAACCCCTTCGGCGAGAACCTGACCTTCGGGATGCTCCTGCCCCAATGGGGCCAGGTCCGGCAGCGCACCCGCACCGACGCCACCACCGTCACGGTCGGCGTCCGCGGCCGCGCGTTCACCACTTGGCGCTGGGACACCGGCTACCGGTGGCAGCGGCAGGACTACACGTCGCGCGGCCGCTCGTTCAACGCGACCGCCTTCGCCGCCCTCGCCAACGCGGCCGACCCGGCCCAGCGCTTCAACCCGTTCATCGACGAGCGGGCCCCCGGCGCCCCGAGCCAGCGCGCGCTCCTCGAGCAGACCGCCATCCACCCTTCGGCCGACGGCCGCAGCGGCCTCGAAAGCGTCGACTTCTCCGCCAACGGCGACCTTGTCCGCGCGCCCGGCGGCCCGGCCCGGATGTCCTTCGGCTTCGCCTACGACCGCGATACCAACACGAACGTCGCCACGACCCAGGCGGGTTTCCCCGCCCTGACCACCGTCACCGCCTACCGCGACGCGCGCGCCACCCGCGCCGCCTTTGCCGAGCTCCAGTTGCCGCTCGTCGGCCGGGCCAACCGCGTACCGGCCGTGGAGCGCCTGGAGGCCAATCTCGCCGGGCGACTCGAGGCGCTCGACGGCCTCGACAGCCGCCGCACCCCCAAGGTGGGCTTCACGTGGTCCCCGTGGCGCCCGCTCCTGCTCCGCGGCAGCCAGTCGCGCGGCTTCCGCTCCCCTGCCCTCACCGAGAACCGCCGCCCCGTCACGACGTCCCCGGCCACGCTCAACGACCCGCTGCGCGGCAACACGCCGACGCCCGTCACCGTCATCACGCGGCCCAACCCCGACCTCGCCGCCGAGTCCTCCCGCACCCGCTTCCTGGGCGCCGTCGCCGAGCTGCCCGCCGTGCCCGGGCTCTCGCTCTCGTTGAATTACTACCGCACGGAGCAGCGCGACGCGATCCAGTCGCTCTCGACCACGGTGATCCTCAACAACCCCGCGCTCTTTCCCGGCTTCGTCGTGCGGCAGGCGCCGACGGCCGCCGATGCCGCCGCCGGGTGGCCGGGCGCGCTGCAGACGCTCTACGCGCAGTACGTGAACTTCGGGGTGATCCGCAACGACAGCCTCGACCACGGCCTCGATTACCGGATCCCCGGCGAACGCCTCGGCCGCTGGCGGCTGCAGGTCAACGCGGCGCGGACGCTCCGCCAGACGCGCCAGCTCGCCGTCGGGGCGCCGCCCGTGAACGACGTGGGCGACACGTCCGCGGGCCCGCGCTGGAACACGGCCGCCTCGCTGCAGTGGAGCCGGGGCCCGTGGACGGCCGCGCTGCACCACAGCCGGCTGAGCGGCTTCCGGACCAACACTGCGGGGGTGACGCCGACCGCCTACGCGACGCCGGCGCTGAGTCTAGTCGACGTGCGCGCGACCTACGAGTTCCGGCGCGCCTGGTTCGGGCGGATCGGGCCGGGGGCGCGGGTGGGCGCGGGCATCGCGAACCTGGCCGACCGGGAGCCGCCGTTCTTCAACAACCTCTACGGCTTCAACGCCGGCCTGCACGGGCGCTGGGCCTTCGGGCGCACGTTCGAGGCCTCCTTCGCCCTGCCCTTCTGACCCCCTTTCCCATGCGCGCCCTCCGCCTCCTCCTCGCCCTGCTCCCGCTGGCCGCGCTCCGCGCCGCCGAACGGCCCGCCCCGGCGGCCGCCCCCGCCGCCCCGGCGGAGCGCACCACGACCCCGCCGCCCTTCCTGCCGGATCTCGGGCGGCTCAAGGCCGGGGAGCCCCTGCCCGACTTCACGCTCGCCACCACCGACGGGAAGCCCGCCCGCTTCGCGGACTTCCGGTCCGGCCGCCCGATGATCCTCGGCCTCTGGAACGCCGC
>SYDD01000151.1 GCA_005786775.1 Opitutaceae bacterium | reverse complement strand
GGGGAAACGAGGACGAGCCGCGGGGCGGCGCGGCCGTTATAGGCCCGGCCCAGGGTGTGCCGCACGAAGGCGTCGAGCTCGGCCTCAAAGACCGGGGCGCGCTCCGGGCCGTCGAACGACTCGTTGTAGCCGAAGAAGGCGACCACGGTGTCCGCCTGGAGGTGGGTCAGCCACTCGTCGGGCGTGGGAAAGAAGCCCTTGCCGTTGTGGGAGGACAGCTCGGGTCGGAACTGTTCCGCGCCGGGGAACGCCCACTGCGAGACCCGGGCGGGATGGGGGCGGAAGCCCGGCGTGTCACCGGGGCGGCCGAGGTTGCGCACGAACAGTTTCTTCCCGGGGAAGCGCAGGTGCAGCTCGGTCTCCAGCCGGCTGTAGTAGACATCGCGCTCGGCGAGGCCGTTGCCGATGAAGGCGACGCGCTCCCCCTCCGCGGGCGGGGCTACCTCCTGCGGGCGCGCGGTGGTGGCCGGCGGGGGCTCGTCCATCTGCGCGTGGGGCCCCCGCGAGGCGCGCACCTCGGCGGGGGTAGGCGTCGACGCGGCGGTCTGGCGCCGGCCCTTCGCCGCCGGCGCCTTAGCGGCGTCCGCGGCGGCGAGGCCGGAAGCGAGGGCAACGAGGGTGAGCAGGAGCGGGGCGAAGCGGGGCGTCACGGGACCCCGAGGCAACCCTCCAGCCGCACGGCCGGCAAGAAGAGACCGCGCACCCCGCCGGCGGCGCCGCGCCTCAGCGCTGCACCGGCCGCAGGACCAGATTCCGGTAGGACACCGGGCCGTGGTCGCCCTGCAGCAGGATCGGGCCCGGGCGCAGGGGATCCCAGCCCAGGGCCCCGCCGGTGACGCCGAGGAGCGGCTGGTTGTCGATGATCACGCGGCCGTTGAGGACGACCGTCGCGTGCTGGTCGACGAGGGTCAGCTCGAGGGTCTGCCATTCGCCGGCCGGCTTCTCGGCGGCGATCGCGGGCGTGAGGCGGCTGTAGATCGCGCCCATATTGTGGGAGTCGAGCGCCTTGCCGTGGGAATCGGCCACCTGCACCTCGTAGAGGCCGCGCAGGTAGACGCCGCTGTTGCTGCGCGCGGGGACGCTGACCTCCAGCGTGAGGCGGAAGTCGGTGAACTCCACGCTGGTGCGGAGGTTGGCGGTGCGCGCCGCGGGCTTGCCGGGCTCGCGCGCGGGCGGGCGGTTGACGAGCACGCCGTCGGCCACGCCCCACGCGTTAGCCAGGCGCGGCTCCTGCGCCACCCAGCCGGTCAGGTCACGACCATTGAAAAGAGTCACGGGCGGACCGAACCGGACCGCGGCGAGGTCAGGCCGCGGCGGCAGCGGGGCAAGCCGGCGGCCGGTGAACTCGGCGCGGTCAAAACCCTGGCCATTGGCGCGCGGCACGACGCGCGTCCCGCGCAACTCGCCGCCCTCCAGGCGCGCGGTCACGGTCTCCGTGAGCTGCTGCCGGCGGACGACGCGGCCCGCGGCGTCCTTGCGCTCGACCTCGCGGACGCGCGTCGCGGTGACCGCCGCGCCGTCGAGGGTGACGCTGGCGAGGGGCAGCACGCTGCCGCCGCCCCAGAGGATGGAGCCGTCGACCCAGCCGTCCTCGGCCTTGAGTTCGAGCCAGCCGGAGGCGCCGTTGGACAGGGCGAGCCCCCAGCGGCCGAGCAGCGGGTCGGCGGGAGCGGCGGCAAAGACGGCGGGGGCGGCGGCCAGGAGTCCGGCCAGGAGCAGGGTGCGGGGGAGGAGGGAGCGGGGGTGCATCGCGCGGCCACGTTGGGCGGGGCAAGGGCGACGGGCAACTCCGCGCTTGCGGGGCCGGGCCGGCTTCCGGTTCGCTGCCCGGATGCACGCAGCCTGCCCGCTCGCCGCCGACCTTGATGCCGCCCTCCGCACCGCGGCGGCCGCCGCCGGCTGGGCGGACGCGGCGGAGTTCCAACCGGACGTCCGCGCCGCCGATCCGCGCCACGGGGACTTCCAGGCCAACGGCGTGCTGCCCCACGCCAAAACGCGGCGGCTCAACCCGCGCGCCCTCGCCGAGCAGCTGGTCGCCGCCCTGCCGGCGGAGCTGCGGGCGACCTGCGCCGTGACCGTGGCCGGGCCCGGCTTCATCAACTTCACCCTGCATCCGGAGGCCCTCCTCGCGTGGCTGCGCGCGCACGCCACCGCGGACCAGCTCCGCGCCGCCTGCGCCGGGGGCGCGGCCGGCACCTGGGTTGTCGATTACTCCTCGCCCAACACCGCCAAGCAGATGCACGTCGGCCACCTGCGGTCGGCCGTGATCGGCGAGGCCCTCTGCCGCCTGCTCGCGTTCGCGGGCGCGAAGGTCATCCGCGACAACCATCTCGGCGACTGGGGTACGCAGTTCGGCAAGCTGATCTACGGCTACAAACGCTGGGCCGACCCCGCGGCGCTGGCGGCCGACCCGATCGAGGAACTGGAGCGCCTCTACAAGCGCGGCCACGAGGCCACGCCCGAGGGTTCCCCCGAGCTCGAGGAGGCCCGCCGCGAGCTGGTGCGCCTCCAGCAGGGCGACCCCGAGAACGTGGCACTCTGGCGGAAGTTCTCCGAGGTCAGCCTCGGCGCCTTCCAGCGCATCTACGACCGACTCGGCATCCGCTTCGACCACAACCTGGGCGAGAGCTTCTACAACGACCAGGTGGAGCGCGTGTACACCGAGCTCACCGCGGCCGGCATCGCGGAGGTCAGCGAGGGCGCGCTCGTCGTCTTCCACCCCGAGCACCCGCGCTTCAAGACCCAGCCGTTTCTCGTCCGCAAGGCCGACGGCGCCAGCAACTACGCGTCCACCGACCTCGCCACCGCGCTCTACCGCACCGAGCACTTCGGCGCCGCCGGCATCGTCATCGTCACCGACTTCCGCCAGTCCGACCACTTCGAGCAGCTGTTCCTCACCGTGGGGAAATGGTTCGCGGCGCGCGGCTACCGGCGGCCAGAGCTGCACCACGTGACCTTCGGCGCGGTGACGGGCGAGGACGGCAAGGCGCTGAAGACACGCAGCGGCGA
This sequence comes from Opitutaceae bacterium, assembly GCA_005786775.1. Lineage (GTDB taxonomy): Bacteria > Verrucomicrobiota > Verrucomicrobiia > Opitutales > Opitutaceae > ER46. The sequence goes on along the minus strand of SYDD01000151.1, from coordinate 5,830 downwards.
CGTGATCCGCCTCAAGGCGCTGCTCGACGAGGCGGAGGAGCGGGCCTTCGCGCTGGTCACGGCGAAGAGCCCCGAGTTGCCCGAGGCGGAGCGCCGCGAGATCGCCGCCGCCGTGGGCGTAGGCGCGGTCCAGTACGCGGACCTCGCGCAGAACCGGAGCAGCAACTACGTGTTCTCGTGGGACAAGATGCTCTCCCTCGAGGGCAACACCGCGCCCTACCTGCTGTACGCCGGCGCGCGCATCCACTCGATCTTCCGCCGCGCCGGGGTGGTGCCCGACGACGCGGCGGCGCTGGCGGCGGCGGACGCGCCCGCCACGGCGACGGAGCTTGCCCTCGCGCGGCGGCTGATCCGTTTCCCCGACGCGATCCGGCAGGCCCGCGAGACGCTGCGGCCGCACCTGCTGTGCCTGTACCTGTTCGAGCTGGCGGGCGACTACAGCTCGTTCAACAACGCCGACAAGGTGCTGGTCGAGGAACCGGCCGTGCGCGCCCGCCGGCTGCTGCTGTGCGCGCGGACGCTGCTGGTGCTGGAGACCGGGCTGCACCTGCTGGGCCTGCGGCCGCTGCGGCGGATGTGAACGCGGGCCGCCGCGGCCCGGAGAACGCTCTTGCCGCTGCCGCGGCCGCGCGACAGGGTCGCCCGATGTCCGCGCAGGAGCTCTATCTGCGCCCCGCGAACGCGACCGAAGCGCGGGGCCCCTTCCCGCCCGAGCAGCTCGCCGACCTGGCGCGCGCCGGGGAGGTCACGCCGGAGACCCTCGTCTACGACACGACCCGTGAAGGTTGGGTGGCGCTGGCGGAGCGCCCGGACCTGCTCGCCCTCGCCTTCCCGCCGCGGCAGCGGCTGACGCTGAAGCCACGGTCCGCCCCCGTTCCGGCGGCCGCGCCGCCGCTGGACGCCACGCTCGCCGAATCCACAGCGCCCGCGGTCCCGCCCGTAGTCGAAGTGAAGCAGATCCTCGCGGAATCAAACCGCACCATGGAAGCGGAGACGGCGCGGTTCGTGCGCGGCGCGACGCTCGGCCGCCGCGGCGCCCTTGCCGGGTTGCTACTCGCCGCTGGCTCTGGCTTGGCCCCCCTCGCCGGCAGCCCGCTCCCCCTTTCCCCCCTCGCGGCCCTACTTGCTCACCCCGAACTACTCCTGGTGCCGGTGGACGTCGTCCTCGCGGCGTTGCTCGCGACCGGCGCGACCGGGCCCTACCCGCTCCTGCGCTTCCGTGCCGCGTTTGGCCTGGGCTACGCGGGGCTGCTGCTCCAGCAGGCGGAGGCCACCAGCGCCGGCGTGGCGATGACGGTCGGCTCCGCCGGCCTTTTCGCGTGCACTCTCTGCTACCGCCCGCTCGCCGCCGGGGTCGCCGCGGCGGCCACCGCCCTCGGCTACGGGCTCGCGGCTTGGTTACAGTTGCCGCGTTGACCCGCCCAGCACCGTGAACTCGTCTCCGGACGTTCCGCCCACTCCACTAGCCAACCTCCGGGAAAAAGCCACCTGGCCCTCCCGCCTCGCCCACCTGTGGCACCGCGGCATCTGGGAGCCGGGGGCCCTCGGCGACCGCTCCCTTCGGGGAAGGGGGTTGGCCGTGCTGCGCGTCATCTCGATCACTCTGACGGTATTTCAGGAAACCCGGGTCGTTAGCCGGGCGGCCGCCCTGAGCTTCACCTCTCTGCTCAGCCTCGGCCCGCTGGTGGCAATCGCGGTGCTCGCGGGCGGGTTCGCGATGGGCCAGCAGGACAACCAGCTCCTCACCCACCACATCAGCACGCTGCTCGCCAACGTGGCGCCGCAGTTGCAATCGCTCCCCGCCGACGCTGGGACCGCGGGAGCCGGGGGCGGCGTGAACCCAGAGCTGCGGCGGATCGTGGACGGCTTCGTACAAAGCGCGCGCAGCGGCTACGGTGGCGCCTTCGGGGCGCTGACGCTGATCTTCATCGTGCTGATGATGTTCAAATCGATCGAGGATGCTTTCAACGACCTCTGGGGCATCAACCAGGGGCGGTCGGTTCTGATGCGGGTGGTATTCTACTGGACCATCCTGACCCTCGGCGCGGTGCTGTTCTTCGCGGCCGTGGCCCTACTCGGGGCGGGGGCGGCGGTGAACGTGTTCCACGATTCCCTCGCCCGGCTGCCGGGCGGTGAACGCCTCGTGGCGCTCCTCGGGTGGAGCCTGCCCGTCTTCTCCCTCTTCCTGCTGACCTTCATGCTGACGCTGGTTTACCGCGTGGTGCCCAACTCACCCGTGCTCTGGCGCGCTGCCTTCGCCGGCGCGGCGGTGGTGGCGCTGCTGCTGCTGCTCAACAATGTGGCCGCATTCCTCTACGTGCGTCGCGTCGTGCTCACCCAGAACCTCTACGGCCAGCTCGCTGTCCCCCTGGTATTGGTGCTCGGCCTCTACGTGTTCTGGCTCTACGTCCTCATCGGGGGCGTCATCAGCTACGCGGTGCAGAACGTCCACTTCCGCAACAGCCAGACCGCCTGGAGCCGGCTCACGGAGGCAATGCGTGAGCGGCTCTCGTTGGCGGTGCTGCTTACCATCGGCCGCCGTTTTCAGGCTTGCGCGCCACCGGTCACCGCCGCCGAGCTCGGCCCCCGCCTCCGCGTGCCCAGCCAGATCATCAACGAGTGCCTCAACCGCCTGAGCGCGATGGGGCTGGTGAGCCCCCTGCGGGCTGCCCCAGGCCGGCCTGCGACCGAACTCCGCTTCCAGCCGGCGCGACCCCTCGAACGAATCACGCTGCTGGACTTCAAGCGCCTCGACGACCAGCTGGGCGACGATCCCGTGGGCCACTCCTTGGCAGGCATTGATCCCCTGATGAACGCTTACGAAGAGGCCCTCGAGCGCCTCGGCGAGCAGCCGTTCTTCCAGCGGCCCCTGGACGAGTTATTTGCCGCCCACCCCTTCCCGCCGAACAGCGCGACGGAACCGCGGCCCGCGACGGAATTACGCCCTTGCCAGCCCTCCCCCCCGACCTAAGCCTGACCCGCTTCCGCCCATGATTTCCTGGATCCAGAAATACTTCCAGTTCCACTTTCGCGTGATCTTCGCCGTGCTGCTGGGGGTGGTCATCATCGCCTTCGTGTTCACCATCGGCGCCGCCCCGGGCATCGGCGGAGCGGAGCGCGGGATGGTCGACCGGCCGTTCTTCGACTTTAACCTGAGCCTCCAGTCCGACCAGCAGCGCCTGATGGGCGACGCCAGCCTGAGCGCCAGCCTCCGGGTCGGAGCCTTTGGCCAGCTCGATGGCGATCAGGTGCAGAACTACGCCTTCCAGCGCGCCGCGGCCCTCCACTTGGCCGCCCTCTGGCACCTGCCGCCCGCCTCCACGGACGAGGTTACCACGCAGCTCAAGACTCTCCGCGCCTTCGCCGGCCCCGACGGCCAGTTTGACCCCAAGACCTACCAAACTTTCCGCGACAACCTAAAAACCAACCCCCGCGGTCTCACCGAAGGTGACATTCTCCGCGTGGTGTCCGATGACGTCAGGGTCGAGAAGGTGCAGAACCTCCTCGCCGGCCCAGGCTACGTCCTTCCCGGCGATGTCCGTGCCCAGCTCCTGCGCACCGACACCAAGTGGACGCTCGCCACCGCCACGGTTGACTACGCTGCCTTCAAGCCGGCAATCACCCCGGCGGAAAGCGAGCTCACCCAGTTTTTCGAGCAATCGGGTGGCCGCTACGACATCCCCCCGCAAGTCAGCCTCGCGGTAGTGGAGCTCCCCGCCCTCGACTACATGGCCAAGGTCAACTTGACCGAGGCGGAGATCCGCGCGTTCTACGACGCCAGCCCGTCCCGCTTCCCTAAGCCCGCCGATCCGGCCAAAAAGGACGCCCCCGCCCCGAGCGTGACCCCGCCGGCCGACCCTGCGGCCGATTTCGCGGCCGTCCGCGCCCAGGTCGAGTCCACTCTGCGTTTCGAGCGCGCGGTGAAGCTCGCCCAGAAAGCCGCCAGTGACCTTTCCCTCGCCCTCTTCGAGTCCAAGGCCCGCACGTCCGAGGCCATCGCGGCCTTCCTGACCAGTCGCCAGCTGAACGCTAAGCCGCTCGCGCCTTTCAGCCGCGAAGCTGCCCCCGCCGAGCTTGGCGGCTCACCGGAAGCCCTGACGGAGGCCTTCCGGCTGGGCAAGGACCGGCCGGCCTCCGACGCAATTTCGACCCGGATGGGCGCCCTTATTCTGGTTTGGAAGGAGTCGCTCCCGACCCGTAAGCCGCTCTTCGCCGAAGTGAAGGCACAAGTGTCTACCGATTACGTCGAGGGAGAGCGCCGCAAACGTTTCATCGAGCTCGGCCGCAAGGTAAAGACCGACCTCGAGGCGCGGCTCAAGGCCGGGGCCAAGCTGGACCAGGCCGCCCCCGCGGCCGGCCAAGCTCATGGTCTCACCCTCACTGCCAAAGCGCTGCCCGCTTTTGACCTCCGCTCCCGCCCTCAGGATGTGGATTTCGCCGTCCTCGGCACCCTCGAGCGGCTGCAGCAGGGCCAGCTCTCGGATATGATCTTCAGCGGCGAACAGGGTCTCTTTGTGTTCGCGGTCGAACAACAGGCGCCCGACCTCACCGAGACCAACCCTCGCCTCGCGGAAACCCGGGCCCAAATTGCCGGCTTCACCTCGCGCATTGGCGGTTCCTCGGCCCTCGCTGAGCTCGTCGAGAAGGAGCTCAAGCGCGGCGAGCCCAAGGTGCCCTGAGCGCCCGCGGGCGCGCTCCGCGCCCGTCCCGGGGCCGCCGGCCACTTCTGCCCATGCCCCTCCGGTCCTACGTCCCTGCCTCGGGCTTCTGTCGCCTCTGCGAGGAGGGCTTTGAACACCGCCAAGGACCCGCGGAACCCGACCTCGCAGCCTGCCTCCGGTGCGGCCAAGCCGTCCGCCGCCGCGGCGTCGATCCGGTGAATTCACCGCAACTTTCCGCCCCACTTTCCGTCTCGCGCGCGAGACAGGCCGGCTTCACCGTCCTCCGCCGCACCTCCGGGGGCGAATACGAAAAACAGTAACTTACCCTCCTCCTTCCGTGTCCTGCGTCCGCCGCCCTTCCCTTTCCGCCATGCCCAGCCTCCCCGCCCGCTTCCTGCTCGCGCTCCTTGCCCTCACCCCCCTCGCCCGCGCCCAGGCTCCCGCCGCCGGCACCCCGGGGGCGGTCGTGATCGCGCCGGACAAGCCCTTCACGCTCGAGGAGGCCATCGCGCTCGCCCTGCAGAAGAGCTTCAACCTCCAGATCCAGGCCATCGCCCGGGCCAACGCCAAGGACAACGTCACCATCCAGGAGGCCGGCTTCGACCCGACAGTGACCGCCAACGTCACGCGGTCGCTCAACCAGTCCGCGTCGACCACCAACCGCCTCGATGGCACCGCTTCCCAGGGTCCCCGCAATGACAACACGGTGATGCGCGCCGGCGTGAGCCTCCCCCGCCTCACGGCCACCAACGGGACGCTCAGCCTCTCGACCAACGTCTCCCGGGGCGCCACCAACTCGGTCAACTCGCTCTTCAATCCCGCCTACAACAACGGCGTCAGCGCCACCCTGAACCAGCCCCTGCTGCGCGACTTCGGCCGCGAGGCCGCCCTCTCGGCGCTCGAGAACGCCCGGCTCGCGTTCACCATCGCCAGCACCGGCTACCGCAGCGCCGTCCTCAACACGGTGGCCAACACCGAGAACGCCTACTACAACCTCGTCGCCTCCCGCGAGGCGCTCCGCATCGCGCAGCTCACGCTCGAGGGCAACCAGCGGCTCCTCGACGAGAACAAGGCCCGCCGCACCACCGGCGTGATGACCGACCTCGACGTGCTCAGCGCCGAGGTGGGCGTCGCTCGCGCCCGCAACACGGTGGTGCAGCGCGAGCAGG
>SYDD01000150.1 GCA_005786775.1 Opitutaceae bacterium | reverse complement strand
GCGTGGCTGGCGACCGACCCGCGGCACCGGGAGGCTTACGACTGCTACGCGGCGCTCTGGGGCAGGTTGGACCGGCCGAGGGCGGCAGGAGCGGGAACCAGGCTGCAGCGGGACGTCGCCCTTGCGGGCCGGGCACGGCATCGGGCCCGCCGCCGCGCGGCGGGCGCCGCGGTGGCGCTGTTCCTGCTGATTGGCTCCGGGTGGTGGGTGGCGCGACCCGGCGCCGGGGTCGAGGCGCCCGCCGGCGTGGTGGCGATCACGCGGCCCGAACGCCGGGTGCTGCCGGATGGCACCATCCTCGAGCATCCGGCGGGGTCCGAGGTCACGGTCGACTTCAGTTCCCCCCATCTCCGCCGGATCTCGCTGGCCCGGGGTGACGTGCACCTTGAGGTCGCCCCGGATCCCTCGCGTCCGCTGGTGGTCAGCGCGGCGGGAGTGGACTTCCGGGCGGTGGGCACCGCGTTTTCGGTCCAGCTCCGCGCCGCCGGGGTGGAATTGCTGGTCACCGAGGGCAAGGTGGCGGTCGATGCCCCCGCGCCGGCGGGGGGGGCCGAGGGTGCGGTCGCGCCCCTGGTGACCGCGGGACAGTCGCTGCTGGTCCGGACCCCGGGGAACGTGGACCTAGCCCAACTGCGGCCCGAGCCGTGTGCTCCGGTGGAGATGGCGCGCCGGCTCGCGTGGCGCGGGCCACGGGCCGAGTTCACGGATGTGCCCCTGCGTGAGGTGGTGGCGGCGCTGAATGGCTTCGGCGAGGTCGCGGGAGGTCCGCGGTACGTCATCGGGGATGCGGAACTGGCGGCCACCCGGTTGACGGGCCTTTTCCGCGCGGACGATCCGGACGCCTTCGTCGGCATCTTGGAAGGCGGCTTCGGCGTCGCGGCCGAGCGCCGTGGCCCCCGCGACATCGTCCTGCGTCGCCGGCCCTGAGCAGTTCCAACGGGAACGCCAGGATGCCGCCGGGCTGCGCGGACGACCGTAATGGCATTCGGGTACCGGTGGATTCCGCCCCGCTGGGCACGGCGGGGTCGCGAGGCGGGAAAAATCCCGCGGGCGGGAGTATGTGTTTCCGTCGCCGTCTGCGTCTCGGAATCGGCGGAGCGGGCCCCGGAGGGCTGCGCCCCGGCCCCCTGAACCCACCACCCCACGTATGCGGAATTGCACCCCCGGCCTTCTGCGGCGCGCTGGCGCCGGCCTGCTCCTCGTCACCTCCCTGCTGGCCGCCGGGCCGCGGCGCCCCTTCGACATCCCGGCCGGGCCGGCCGAGCAGGCGCTGCGGCAGTTCACCGAGCAATGCGGCCTGCAGGTCGGCTTTCCCAGCGCGATCGCCGCGGGCGTGCGCACCAACGCGGTGCGTGGCGAACTCACGCCGGAGGACGCCGCCGCCCGGCTGTTGGCCGGCACCGGCCTGGGTCTGGTGCGTGACGCCCGGTCCGGCGCCTATTCGGTCGTGCGGGTGCCGCCGGAAAAAAACGCCGGCGGGGCTGAGCGTTCCGCCGCTGCCGCCAGCCCCTCCGGCCCCGCGCTGGTCACCCCGGACCGAAAGCCCGCCGCGGTGGGCGCGGATCAGGCGGCCATCGTGCTCTCCCCCTTCACGGTCGAGACGACCCAGGACCGCGGTTACCAGGCGCAGACGACGCTTGCGGGCAGCCGGTTGAACTCGAACCTCAAGGACGTCGCCTCCCCGACCTCGGCCTTCACCGAGACCTTCCTCCGCGACCTCGGACTCAGCAACCTTGAGGAACTGGCCCCCTACATGCTCAGCACCGAGCTGAATTTCAACGAGGACATCGGGACCGCCCGCCTCGCGGGCAACACCGGCAACACCGAGTCGAGCCGCTCCACCCGCGTGCGTGGCCTCAGCGGCGGGACGGTGTCGGTGAACTTCTTCAAGTCGCCCAATGTGCGCTTCGACACCTTCAGCACGGACCGCATCGACCAGTCGCGGGGGCCGAACGCCGTCCTTTTCGGCGTCGGCAATCCCGGCGGCATCGTGAATGTCACCACCAAGCGGGCGTCGTTCAACGAGGCCCGCGGCTCGCTCGCGTTGACGGCCCGCGCCTACGGCGGCCGGCGCGGGGAGCTCGATTGGAACCAGCCGCTGGTCCGCGACCGGCTGGCCGCGCGGCTGGTCACGGCGAAGGAGGAGACGAACACGTGGCGGGATTTCGAACGCGACCGGTCGGACCGCCTGTACGGGACCCTCAAGTGGCGGCCGACGGCGCGGACGGAACTGAACCTCGAGTTCGAGCAGGGGGATGTCGACCGCAAGACCGAGACGCCCTACGTCGCGGGCGACCAGTACACGCTCTGGGCCGAGCGAGGGCGGACGATCTCGCCGGTGGCCAACGCCGCCCTAGGCGTCGCGGCGCTCGCCCCCACCTCGACCCTCGTTTTCGACACCGCCGCGGGCACCCTCGCCGACTGGCGCGGCCGCACCGTCTCCGCGCTGCGGACCTCCGTCGACGGGCAGGCGGTGGCGTTGCGCGACTTCTCCATCCTGCCGCGCACCACCTCCCTGCACGGGCCCGGGACCTTCGTGCGCCAGAACTATCACCGGATGGCGGCATTTCTTACCCAGTCGATCCTGCGCAACCTCACGCTCGAGCTGGCCGCCGCCCGCACCGACGAGCACTACAACAACAGCCTCGAGCAGGAGGATGCGCTGCGGGCGGATGCCTCGCCCTTCCTGCCCACCGGGGCGCCGAACCCGAATGCGGGGAGGCCGTACATCGAGACGACCACCGCGAGGCGATTCCGGGACTCGCGCACCGATGCCGCGCGCGCGATGCTCGCCTACCGGGCCGACGCGGGCCGCTGGGGCCGGCACACCCTCGCTGGCGCCTTTGAAACCAACTTCTACAAGGAAAGCTTCATCGTCGTTCAGGAGTACGTCACCTCGCCCAACGCCCCGGACCCCTCTTTGCCCGAGAGCGGCCAGAACTCGATCAGTCGCCGCACCTACCTGGACCTGGCCGGCCCGGTCAGCGGCCTGCGCTACCCCGAGCTGGCGAAGCAGCCGATCCGCGGCCTGCGGGAGCAGGTCACGGGGCGCCTGTACGACACCGGCTGGGTGCCCCTGAACGCCAACACGCGCCTCAACAGCAACGAGGGTACGACCACGACCTGGATGCTGCAGAGCTCCTTCCTACGGGATCGCCTGCACACGATCGTCGGCGGCAGCAGCGACCGCCGGGACGACTATTTCTCCACCCAGGGCCGCCGGCCGGTGGCGGGTTTCACGCAGGGCATCCGCTACGCGATCCGCAGCCGCACCCCGAGCTTCACCTCCGCGCGCGGGCT
>SYDD01000019.1 GCA_005786775.1 Opitutaceae bacterium | reverse complement strand
ACCTCAGCCTCGAGTGCAACGCCCCCGATGATGTGCTCGCGTGGGCCGGCGAGGTGCTCACGCGGCATCGGGATCGCCACGCCCTCATCACCACGCATATGGATCTCGGGCCGCTGGAGAAGCCCGCCACCAACGAGGGCTACTTCGCCGATCCGAAGGGACGGATGCGCTGGACCAAGATCCACGGCCCCCGCGGCAACTCCCCCGCCCAGCTCTGGGACAAGCTTTATTCCCGGCACGACAACCTGCGACTGATCTTCTCCGGCGACCAAAGCCGCACCGTGTCATGGCGCCTGACCAACCCAGGCCACGGAGAACGCCCCGTGCACGCGCTGATGTCCGATTACACGTCCTCTGGACCCTTGCGCCTATACCGCTTCCTGCCCGCGCGGGAGGAGATCCAGGTCATCACCTACGACACCACCCGTCGCGAGATCGTAACCTCCACCCGCTTGCTTCCCGACCCCGCCTTTCACCAGTTCTCGATCCCATTCCCCCTCCGCTCTCCCTCCGCCCCGCGATGAAAATCCTTCCCGCCCTCGCCTTTTGCTCGATCCTCGCCAGCCACGTCGCTAGCGCGCAGCCCGCCCCCGCCGCCTTCCCGGAAAAGGAGGCGCACGCGCCGCGGCCGCTCCCGGATCGTATCGTGCTGACCTGGCGCGGCGACCCGGCCTCCTCGATGGCAGTAACGTGGCGAACTGACCTTTCCGTGACGCGGGCGACCGCCGAGATCACCCGCGCGCTGGACTCCGGCAAGGAACTGAAGGGAACCCCGGTGACGGTGCGCTCCGAGCGCTACGAGTCCAACCTCGGTCCCGCGCTCGCGCACTCGGCCGAGTTCACCGGGCTCGCGCCCGGCACCCTCTACACGTACCGCGTGGGCGACGGCGTGAACTGGAGCGAATGGTTTCACTTCCGCACCGCCGCTGCGGGTCCCGCGCGCTTCACCTTCATCTATTTCGGTGACGCGCAGAACGACATCCGGACCCACTGGTCGCGCGTCTTCCGTGAGGCGTTCCAGGAGGCTCCCCGGGCAGCGTTCACGCTCCACGCCGGCGACCTGATCGACAAGGCCCACAATGATGCCCAGTGGGGCGAATGGCTCGGAGCCCCAGGCTGGGTCAATGCCACCATTCCGGTTGTCCCCACCCCGGGGAATCACGAGTACGCGAAGCTCGACGAGAAGGACGCGACGGCTCCCCGCGTCCTCAGCCGAAACTGGCGGCCGCATTTCACCCTGCCGGAGAATGGCCCGCGTGACCTCCCCGCGCTCGCGGAAACCGTGTATTACTTCGACTACCAGGGGGCGCGCATCATCTCCCTGAACTCAAATGACCTTTCGGCCGAGCAGGTGCCCTGGCTGCGCGAGGTGCTGCGCACCAACCCGCAGCGCTGGACGATCCTCACCTTCCACCACCCGATCTTTTCGCCCGCCCGGAACCGCGACAACGCGAAGCTCCGGGAGCTCTGGAAGCCCGTCTTCGACGAGTTCAAGGTCGACCTCGTGCTGACGGGGCACGACCACACCTATGCGCGCAGCGGGGACGTGGCGCCGGGGCGCGCCGGGACCGAGGTCAACGTGCCCAAGGGCTACCACCAGGCCTACGATCCCGCGATCGGGACCGTCTATGTCGTCTCGGTCAGCGGTCCCAAGATGTATGACCTGTCCCCCGGCGACGCGTGGGCAGTGCGGTTCGCAGAGGACACCCAGCTCTTCCAGCTAATCACGGTCGAGGGCGACGAGCTTCGTTACGAGGCGCGCACCGCCACCAACCGGCTCTACGACGCGTTCACCCTGCGGAAGCGGGCGGGCCAGCCGAACGTCTTGGAGGAAACCCTGCCGCGGGAACGTCGCCGGGCCGTCAAGCAGCCCTGAGCGCCGCCCTCACTCAGGGAACCCCAGCCGCCGTCCGAGCCTGCGCTAGGCTCATGAAGTACTGCTGGGCCTGAAACGACTCCGCACCCTCGTCAGCTGAGACCGGCACGTAGGTACCGTCCGGCTGAAGGGCCGCCGCATCCGCGGTGTCGCGGAGCTCGGCGCCGAGGATTTCCTCCAGAACGCGCTGACGCAGGACGGGATCCTCCACGGGAAACACGGCCTCGACGCGCCGGAAGAAGTTGCGCGGCATCCAGTCGGCGCTGCCGGCGTACACCACCGGGGCGCCTCCTCGTCCAAAGACGAAGATCCGGGCGTGCTCGAGGAAGCGGCCCACGAGGTTGCGGACGCGGATGTTCTCGCTGAGCCCTTTCACCCCGGGCACGAGGCAGCAGGTGGAGCGGACGATGAGGTCGATCTGCACCCCGGCCCGGGAGGCCGCGTACAGCGCCTCGATCGCGTGGGGGTCCACCAATTTATTCATCTTGGCGATGATACGACCCGGCCGACCCGCGCGGGCGTGCGCGGCCTCGGCCGCGATTAGCTCAAGGATCCGCGTGTGCAGGTTAAACGGAGCCACCAGCAGGTGGTGGAACTCGGGCGCCCGGCCGAGGCCGGTGAGCGAATTGAAGAGCTGCGCCACCTCAGCGGTGAGGTTCTCCCGCGCGGTCAGCAGGCTGAGGTCGGTGTAGAGGCGTGCCGTGCGCGGATTGTAGTTGCCCGTGCCCAAATGCACGTAGCGCCGGAGCTGCCCGCCCTCGCGACGGACGACGAGGCAGCACTTGCAGTGCGTCTTGTGACCGACCACGCCGTAAACGACGTGGACTCCCGCCTCCTCCAACTCGCGCGCCCACTTGATGTTGTTGGCCTCGTCGAACCGCGCCATCAGCTCCACCAGCGCCGTCACCTGCTTGCCCGCGAGCGAGGCCTCGATCAGCGCCTCAATGATCGGGGAATCACCGCTCGTCCGGTAGAGTGTCTGCTTGATCGCCAGCACCTCCGGGTCGCGGGCCGCCTCCTGCACGAAGGCCACCACCGGTGTGAAGCTGTCATACGGGTGGTGCAGCAAGAGGTCGCGTTCGCGGACAGCGTCGAAGACCAGGCGAGCACCGGCGAGGGCCGCGCAGTCCGCCGCAGCGAAGGGAGCGAACTTCAGATCTGGCCGGTCGACCAGGTCATGCAATGACATCAGCCGTAGGAAATTGAGGGGGGCAGGCTGATCGTAGACCGCGTCCTCCGGCAGGCCGAGGTGGCGCACGAGCTCGGAGAGGGCCCAGGCATCCACGCCCTGCTCAACCTCGAGTCGGACCGCTGCGCCGCGGCGCAAGTTCCGGAGTTCGTCCTCAATCTTCTTGAGCAAATTTTCGGCCTCCTCCTCGTCAATGTAGAGGTCGCTGTTGCGCGTAACGCGAAAGGCGTGCGCCCCGAGCACCCGATAGCCAGGAAACAACTCGCCCACGCACAGCTTGAGGATTTCGCTGAGGAACAGGAATCGTTCCGGCCCGGGATCGCCGGGACAAAGGCGGAGAATGCGCGGGAGGCTACGGGGAACCGGCACGATGCTCAAGACCGGCTCCGCCGCAGCTTCCTCGTCCTGCCGGAGGAGCACTAGCAGGCTCAGGGTCTTGTTGCCCAACAGCGGGAAGGGATGGGCCTGGTCGACCGCGAGCGGCGTGAGGACGGGCTGCACCTGCTCCCGGAAGTGCCGGAGGACCCAGGCGAGCTCCGCCGCGTCGAGCTGGTGGGTGGGCCGGAACACCAGTCGTTCCCGCGCCAGAGCGGGCACCAGCTCCTCCTGCCAGCAGCGGTGCTGCGCGGCCACCATCGCGCCGACCGCGGTCCGGACGCGCCGGAGCTGCTCGCGCGGCGTCAGGCCGTCTAGGCTAAGGGGCGCCGCCTCGGAATCCGCCTGCTGCCGTAAACCCGCCACCCGGATCTCAAAAAACTCGTCGAGATTGGAACTGGCGATCGCGAGAAATTTCACGCGCTCCAGCAGCGGATTGGCGGGGAGGCCCGCCTGATCGAGCACCCGCTGATTGAAAGCCAGCCAGCTCTGCTCGCGGTTGCCGAAGCGGGCGGGATCCCCGGCCGGAACGGCGGGCTCGGCGCGGACCGGATGGCGGAGGCGGGGGACGGATTTTCGGGCGGGGCTCACAGGAAAAGGTTAACCGGGTGGAGGGCCCGGGAACGAGGCCGAAACCGGCCGTAACGCAATTGTCACCCGCTCTCGGCCACGACGGTCATGCCTCGGCGAGCTCCGCCCCCGGCTCGATCCCATCACGGTCCGGGAGCGGAAAACGCCGTACGAAGGAAGCAAAGTCCAGCAGCTCGAAACGCCCGTCCCAGTGCTCGACGATCGCGGTGAGCGACTCCACCCAGTCCCCGGAATTGAGGTAGTGGATATCGCCGATGCGCTTGTCGGCAGCGGTGTGAATATGCCCGCACATCACGCCCTGGCAGCCTTTCTCGCGCGCGAGCTGGGCGATGTGCTGCTCAAATTTGGAAATGTGGTTCACCGCCTCTTTCACCCGCGCCTTGATGGCCTTGCTCAGCGACCAGTACTCGAGTCCCCGCCACGCGCGCCATCGGTTGTAGAGGCGGTTGAGGGCGAGCAGAAGCCCGTAGCCCCAGTCGCCGAGATGGGCGAGAAAAACGAAGTTCTTCGTCACCGTGTCAAAAATATCGCCGTGGAGTACAAGGTAGCGGCCACCGGCAGCCTCGTGGACGTACTCCTCGGCGACCAACAAGCCCTCGAATTCGAGGGGCAAGAAGGAGGCGAGGACGTCGTCGTGGTTGCCCCGGAGGTAGACGACCTGCGTGTCGCGCTTCTCGAGCTTCTTCAGCACGATCCGTACGAAACGGGTGTGCGCCTTGGTCCAGCGCCCGCCGCGGCGCAGCTGCCAGCCATCGATGATATCGCCGTTGAGGATGAGCTTCGCGCAATGGATGTGGCGCAAGAAGTGGTTCACCTCCTCGACCTTGGAATCGATCGTGCCGAGGTGCAGGTCCGAGAGGATCACGGTGCGGAAGTGGAGCTTCATGGGATCAGCAGGGCGAAGGAACGGGCGGCTTGATCGATGGGCGCAGCGATACGCCCGGGCACGGCGGGCACGAGCACGCGGAGGCTGCCGGGACGAATCTCCACCTCTAGGCGGGCGGGGCCGACGTGCACCTCGCCGTCAGTGTGCAACGGGCCCGGAGCGGGCCGCACGATGGTAAAACGGCGAGCGGAGCGCCGCAGCACCCCCGGGCCGGCCCCGAGCGTGCCGAGGAAGAGGCGAGGCAGCAGACGGGCCACGCTCAGGGCGCCTGATGCGGTCACCGCCACAAGGTCGAGCCGCCCGTCGTCGACCTCTGCCCCGGGTGCCACCCGCGCGTGGTTTCCGTACTGGTCTGAGTTCAACACCGAGACTAGCAGGGCCTCAAAGATCTGACGTTCCGCCCCGACCACGAGCGTGCAGTGCACGGGACGCCGCTCCCGCCAGGCGCCCCAGCCCGCGCGGAGGTAGGCGGGCAGTCCGCGGCGGGCGAGGCCGTTGAAGCGCCGGCTGATCTCGGCGTCGAGCCCGATGCCCATCGCGTTGAAGAACGGCCACCCGGCCACCTCGCCGGAATCGATCAGCCGCACGGCCGCCGCTGGATCGGCCGCAAGCCGCAGCGCGCCCATGAGCGAGCGAGGGATGCGCAGATGCAGCGCCAACCCGTTGCCCGAACCGCAGGGCACGAGCGCGAGCGCGGCGGGCGCCCCCAAGAGGCCCTGCGCGACCTCGTTCATCGTGCCATCGCCGCCGACCGCCGCGACGACCTCCGCCCCCGCCCGCGCCGCCGAGCGCGCCAGTTCCCGCGCGTGGCCCGGCCCCTCCGTAACTTCCACGACCGCGCCGCCCGCGCAGGACGCCGCGAACTCTCGCAACTGCTGCCGCAGGCCGGGCCGCCGCCGGTTGTGCCCCGCGTGGGGATTGAGGATAAACACCGCCTTCATCCGGCCGCCCCCGCCACGGCCAGCTCCTCGCGGGCACGGGTCTCCACCCGCTCCAGAATCTCCGCCGCAGCGCGGGGGCGCCGCAACGTCGCCACTCCCGCCCGCCACCGCGCCCAACCTTGCCCGTCGTGCGCGAAAGCCTCCCGCAGCGCCGCCACCACTGCGGATGAATCCGTCGCCAAAGTTCCGATCCCGTGGCGGCGCAGTAACTCGTAGTTTCCCTCCTCCTGCCCCGGTACGACTTGGCTGACAATCATCGGACAACCCGCGGCGAGCGCCTCCTGCGTCGTGGCTCCACCCGCCTTGCTAACCACGACGTGATGGGTCAGCAGCAATCGCGGGATCTCACGCGTCCAACCTAGCACCGTGACGCCGGCGCGGTCCGACGCCAGCGCTGTGAGCCGGCGGCGAAGTCCCTCATCCCTCCCAACCGCAAAGGTAAGATCCCAACCCAATTCCCGGAGCAGTAGCCGAGCCGTGCCCTCTGCCCCGCGCCGGCCGGAATGGATCATCACGAGGATCCGCGGCCGGCCGCCGGCGGCCAATTCCGGCGGGGCGAAGCTGTCGCCGAGGCGCGCAAAGATCGGCGGGACCGGGAACCCCGTCACGTCGACCTGAGCGCCGGGCACCCCCAACCGTCGCAGCACGGAGGCCGAGTCTTCATTCGGCACGAACCACGCGGCAGAACCTCCCGTCCACCAGAGCGAGTTCAGGCTGATGGAATCGGTGACGACGGTAAAGCGCGGCGGCACCGAAACTCCGCTCATAGCTATGCGCCGCAGGGTGAAGTTATGTCCAGGAAACGTCGAGACCACGGCGAAGGGCTGATGGAGCTCAAGGAGCCGACGCAGCACGCGCGTCTCCCGGGGCAGCCGACCCAGCAGACTCGGGAGGAGCCGCGAACGATCCATCCAGCCATAGAGCCATCGCCACGCCCACGGCAGGCGGTTAATCGCGCCCAGATAAGCGCGCCGCAGGGCCGCGTTGCCAGCCGGGTAAGCCTCGGCGAAAGGATCCGCGACCACCGCGGCCCCTTCCCCCTCCCGCTCGTCCCACGTCAGGGCCAAGGCCCGGGCCGCGGCGTTGTGCCCGTCGCCAAAGCCCGCCGTGAGGATCAGCAGCTTCCGTTTCATGCCGCACCTGCCCCCGCGGGCACTGGGCCCGCCGCCCGCAGCAGGTCCCGCTCAAAGTCTACGATCACGCGCTCCCAGGAATGCTCCTCGACGGCACGGCGAGCCGCCCGGCTCAGTTGAGCGCGGAGGAAGGGGTCGCCGGCCAGCAGCTCCGCCGCCGCGACGAGCGCCTCCGGCCGGTCAAAGGGTGCAAGCAGGCCGCTCTCCCCGTGCCGGACGAACTGCCGCGCGGCGGCGTAGTCGAAGCCCGCCACGGCGAGGCCGCTGGCCATGGCCTCCGTAAGCACGTTCCCAAAGGTTTCCGTGCGACTTGCGTGGATGTAAATGTCGGCGGAGGCGTAGTAGGCACCGATCTCGGGCCGGGTCAGGAAACCCGCGAAGTGGCACTCGGGATGGGCCCGCTCGAGCCCGGCGCGTAGAGGTCCCTCCCCCGCCAGCACGAAACGCAGTCTAGGATTGACCGCCCGCATCGCAGCGTAGCAGCGGAATAGCAGGTCGTAGTCCTTCTCCGGCGCCATCCGGCCAACGTGGAGCACGATGGGGTGCTCGTCGTCCGCGCCCCACGCGCGCCGCAGCTCCACGGAGCGCCTCAGCGGGTGAAAGCAGAGTGTATCCACGCCGCGCGACATCAGCGCTAGGTCGCGGAAACCGGCGCCACCCAGCTCGGCGATCAGCTCGCGGGTCGGCGCGAAGGTGCGGCGGGTGCGGTTGTGAAGCCGGCGGAGCCATGCGAGCACCACACCCCGAAGCGGCCCAGCCCGGTAATGGCGGGTGTAGGCGTGGAAGTTGGTGTGGAAGCTCGAGGTTACCGGGATGCCAAGCGCGCGGGCCGCCGACACCGCCGAAGCTCCGAGCGGACCCTCGGTGGCGACATGCACGAGATCCGGTCGTGCGCCGGTCCACGCGGCGCGCAGCCGACCACCGGCGGGGAGCCCGAGCCGAATCAGCGGGTAGCCTGGAACCGCGAAGCCCGGGAGAGAAACCACCTCGTAATCAGCCGACCGGGGCAACGGAGCGAGATCGGCCCGACGCGGCCGGTACACCGTTAACCCGTGGCCCCGCCGACCCAGTTCCCGAGCGATCACCCCGAACGTCATGGCGACGCCGTTGACCTCCGGTGGAAAGGTTTCGGTGACGAGAGCGAGTTTCACGGATAACGCCCCGCGACCGTGCAGCACCTCTGTCGCAGAACCGTGGCGCCGCGGTTACAATTTTGCGAAGAAGCACCCCGACCTCGGAAAAACAAAAGGGCGGCCCCCGCGAGAGAGCCGCCCGAATGAAAAACCCGTCGCCGGCTTCAGCCGCGGTCGAGCTTCGACCCACTCTTCTTCCAGCCGTCGATGCCGGGCGCGTAGTGGCGCACGTT
>SYDD01000149.1 GCA_005786775.1 Opitutaceae bacterium | reverse complement strand
CGCCCCGCGGGAGATCGCGGGCATCGATCCGCGGCTGGCGATGTTCAACGACGGCCAGGAGTGCGGCACCGGGGCGGTGGTGCCGTGGGCGGACCGCCTGTGGGTGGTGACCTACTCGCCGCACAGCCCCAAGGGCTCCAGCGACAAGCTGTACGAGATCACGCCGGACCGGCGGCAGATCATCCGCCCGGAGAGCATCGGCGGCACGCCGGCCAACCGCTTCATCCACCGCGAGTCGCGCCAGCTCTTCATCGGGCCCTACGCGATCGACGCCGCCGGCCGGGTGCGCGTGATCCCCTACACCGCGATGTTCGGCCGGCCCACCGGCACCGCGCGGCACCTCCACGACCCCGCCAACAAGGTTTATTACGCCTCGATGGAGGAGGGCCTTTACGAGGTGGACGTCCACTCCCTCGCGGTCACGGAGCTCTTCCGCGACGAGGCGCTGCCGGG
This sequence comes from Opitutaceae bacterium, assembly GCA_005786775.1. GTDB lineage: Bacteria > Verrucomicrobiota > Verrucomicrobiia > Opitutales > Opitutaceae > ER46. The sequence goes on along the minus strand of SYDD01000149.1, from coordinate 7,187 downwards.
CGACTTCCGGCGCGCGGCGCTCCCCGGCTACCACGGCAAGGGGCTCTATTCCGGCCAGGGCCGGCTCGTTTACGCCAACAACGGCGAGCACGGCACCGCGGCGCGCACCCGCCCGGAGACGCCCTCCGGCGTGCTCGCGTCCTGGGACGGCCGCGCCGACGCGTGGACCGTCGTCCGGCGCAACCAGTTCACCGAGGTCACGGGCCCCGGCGGCCTCCTCGGCGCCGCCAATCCCGCGACCGACCCCCTTTGGACCATCGGCTGGGACCACCGCTCGCTCATCCTGATGGTCCTCGAGGCCGGCCGCTGGCACGCCTACCGCCTGCCCAAGTCGAGCCACTCCTACGACGGCGCCCACGGCTGGAACACCGAGTGGCCGCGCATCCGCGAGATCGGCGAGGACGACCTCCTGATGACGATGCACGGCGCGTTCTGGCGCTTCCCCCGCGGCTTCGCGCCCGGGCGTTCCGCCGGCCTCGTGCCCCGCTCCAATTACCTGAAGGTGATCGGCGACTTCGCGCGCTGGGGCGACCACGTGGTGCTGGGCTGCGACGACACCGCGCGCAGCGAGTTCCTCAACAAGCGTCGCGCCAAGGGCACCCTCGCGGCGCCGGGCCAGTCGCAGTCGAACCTCTGGTTCGTCGCCCCGGCGGAGCTTGACCGGCTCGGCCCCGTGCTGGGGCGCGGCGCGGTGTGGCTCGAGGAGCCCGTCCGGGCTGGCGTGCCCTCGGATCCGTTCCTCTTCGCCGGCTACGCCCGGCGCGGCCTCCACCTCGCGCACGATGCGGGGCGGGAGGTCACGGTGACCGTCGAGGTCGACCGCGACGGCAACGGGACCTGGCGCGAGCTGCGGCGCCTCCGGGTGCCGGCGGCGGGCGCCGCGTGGGTGGCGTTTTCAGCGGAGGAGGCGGGTGCGTGGGTGCGCCTGCGCGCTGACCAGGACCTCGCGCGCGCGACGGCGTGGTTCGCTTTCGCGGGGAACGACGACCGCGTGGCGGGGGCGGCGGACGCGCGTTTCGCCGGCCTCGCCCGGGAGGGTTCGCCGGCCCCGCGGGGCGGGTTGCTGCACGCGCGCGGCGGCGGGCGCCGCACCTTGGCGGTCGCGGCCGGGGACGCCTACTACGAGTTGGGCGAGGACCTGGAGCTGCGGCGCACCGACGAGCCGGGCGCGGCCGCCTGGATGGCGCGCGAGGTGGCGATCCCCGCCGACGCGGTGCGCGAGGACGCGGCGTCTGTGATCTACACCGATGATGCGGGCCGGCGTTTCCGGCTGCCCTTCGGCCGCGAGGATCGCCGCGCCACGGGCCCCCACGGTGCCGAGCGCGCGTGCCGGGAGGTGTGCACCGAGCGCGACCTCCTCAACGCGGGCGGCATCTTCTACGAGCTCCCGGCCGAGAACGCCGGCGGCATCGCGAAGGTCCGGCCCGTCGCCACCCACAACTTGCGCCTGCACGATTACGCCACCTGGCGCGGCCTGCTGCTCATCACCGGCGTGGCGGCGGACGCCCCGGCGGGCAACGGCCGCCTCCTGCGTTCCGCGGACGGCGGCGGGGCGGTCTGGGCGGGGGTCGTCGACGACCTGTGGGCGCTGGGCAAGCCGGTGGGCGTGGGCGGTCCGTGGCGCGAGACCGCGGTCGCCGCCGGGGAGCTCTCCGATCCGTACCTGATGACCGGCTTTGACCGGAAGACCCTGTTCGTGGCGCATCGCGGCGCGGGTCCTGGCCGCTACAAGGTGGAGGTGGACGTGGCGGGCACGGGCCTATGGGTGCCGTGGGCGACCGTGGAGGTGGCGGCCGGCGCGGAGGAGCGGCGGGCGTTCCCGGACGGTTTCCAAGCGTACTGGGTGCGGCTGCGGGCGCTGACCCCCGGTGTGGCCACCGCGCGGCTGGTTTACGAGTGAGGCGGGGGGCGGCGGGTCGGGCTTGCCCCGGGCAAGGGGGCCGGGCTGAGTGGGGGCCGCGGCCGAACCCGCCCTTGACACCCCCGGCGCGCTCCCGCACTTCTCAACCCCTTTTGTCTTTCCGTTTATGCAACCCACATTCCGCCCGCACCGCAAGAAGCGCGCCCGCAAGATTGGTTATCGTGCCCGTATGGCCACTAAGGGCGGCCGCAAGGTCATCAAGGCCCGCCGCCTGAAGGGCCGCAAGCGCCTGACGGTCGTTTGATTGCGGCCGTCCCCGCCGCCTGCGCTTGCGGGCGGACGGACGCGCCGCGGCCGCGCCGGCCCATGCGATTCCGCCCCGAGCAGCACCTGCGCCGGCCCGGTGAGATCCGGGCGGTGCGCGAGCACGGCCGGAGGCTCGACGGCCGCGCGTTCACGTTGTGGTGGAAGCCGGACTCCGGCGCGCCCACGGCCCGGGTTTGTGTCGTGGCATCGCGGGCGGCGGTCGGATCCGCCGTGGTCCGCAACCGCGCCAAGCGCCGCCTCCGCGAGGTGTTCCGCCGCCAGCAGGCGGGGGCCCCCGCCGGGTGTGACCTGCTCCTGATCGCGCGCCGCGCCGCGACCACAGCTCCCTGGACCGAGCTCGAACGCCAGTTTGCGGACGCCTGCCGCCGCCTCCCGCCGGCCCCGGAGGCCAAGCCGTGATCGCCTCCGGACAACCTGGCCCCCTCAGCCGGCTGCTCCTCCTGCTGATCCGCCTTTACCAGCTCACGCTGTCGCGGCTGCTGCCCGTGGTCTCCCTCGGCACCTGCGCCTGCCGGTTCAGCCCCACCTGCTCCTGCTACGCCGCCGAGGCCCTCCGCCTGCACGGCGCGCCCCGCGGTCTCCTCCTCGCCGTCCGCCGCCTCCTGCGCTGCACCCCCCTGCATCCAGGCGGCTTCGATCCCGTGCCGCCCCCTCGGCCCCGGTCCGCGCCCGTCTGCCGCGCGGCCTCCCCCTCCTAAACGTCCATGGACAAGAAGAATTTCACGCTGGGTGCGCTCCTGCTGGTCGCGGCCTTCGCCATCCTGTTCCTCAGCCCGCGGCCCAGCCCGCCCCCGCCGGCACCGCCGCCCGCGGCCGCGCCCGCCAACCCCGGGGAGGCCGTGCCCGCCACTTCGGGCGCAACGCCCGCCGCGCCCGTCCCGCCGTCCCTGATGGCGAACGTCAGCCGCGACGCCGCCGAGGTCCGGCTGGTCACCCTCGAGAACGACCACATCGCCGCCCGTTTCACGACCGCCGGCGGCGCGGTCCGCGACGTCGCCTTCAAGCGGTACGCCGCCCTGCAGGGCAAGCCGGACCCTTACATTTTCAATCAACTGCACGAGGACCCGCTCCTCGCCTTCACCGACTACCCCGGCCTCGGTCGCCAGACCACCTACGAGCTGGTCCGCTCCTCCGCCACCGAGGTGGTCTTCCGGCACGTGCTCGACGGGCGCCTCGAGGTCACCCGCACCTACCGCTTCCTCCGCGCGGACGAGAAGGGCGCCGACCCGTACCGCATCCACCACGAGACCACCTTCCGCAACCTGACCGCCGCCACGGCGCCCCTCGGCAAGGCCGCCCTCAGCGTGGGCACCGCGGGCCTGATCGACGCGGCGGACGTCGGCCAGTACCTCAACATTGTCAGTTCCGACGGCAACGAGACCCAGTTCATCGAGCGGGGCGAGCTGGAGGGGGGCGGCATCGGTTCGCTGGTCGGTTCCGGGCGGGCGGCGATTCCCTTCCTCGAGCGGCCCGGTGCGGTGGTTTGGGCCGGGGCGAAGAACCAGTTCTTCACCAGCGTCTACACGCCGGCGCAGCCCGGAGTCGGCGTCGTTGCGCGCCGCATCGAGTTGCCGCCCTTCCCCGGTTCGCTGGCGCCCACCGTCGGCCTCTCCGGCGCCGCGAAGTTCGACCTGCCCGTCCTCGCCGCCAACGCCTCGGCCAGCCTCTCCGGCCTGCTCTACGTCGGCCCCCAGGAGTACCGTCGCCTCGCGGGCTTCGCGGCCAACGAGGACCGCGTGCTCCCGTATTCCCAGTTCTTCTTCAACCGGATCTTCCTCAGCGGTTACGTCGCCCCGCTGCTCAACATCATCCTGAACCTCACCCACGGCTGGGTCGGCAACTGGGGCGTCGCGGTCATCCTGATGACCCTGATCCTCAAGATCGTCAGCCTGCCCTTCACCCTCGCGGCCTCCCGCTCGGCCAAGAAGATGGCCAAGCTGCAGCCGGAGATGCAGGCCATCCGGGAGAAGTACAAGGACAACCCCCAGAAGCAGCAGCAGGCTACGATGGAGCTCTTCAAGACGCGGAAGATCAACCCGATCGGCGGCTGCATCCCGATCCTGATCACGTTCCCGCTCTTCATCGGCTTCTTCGCGATGCTCCAGTGCACCGCCGAGCTGCGCCTCCAGCCGTTCCTCTGGGCGAAGGACCTCGCCGCGCCCGACACCGTCGGCCACCTCTTCGGCCTCACTTTCCTGCCGATCAACATCATGCCCATCCTGATGGGCGCCACGATGGTCGTGCAGATGCGCCTCACGCCGTCCCCCTCGGTCGACAACCTGCAGATGAAGATGATGAAGCTGATGCCCTACATCTTCACCCTCTTCTGCTACAACTTCTCCTGCGCCCTCGCCCTCTACTCCACCGTCAACGGCCTCTTCACCATCGGCCAGCAGATCGTGGTCAACCGGATGAAGGATCCCGACGAGGCACCTGCCGCCCCGGCGCCCGCCGCCGGTGGCCGGACGGTGAAGAACGTCACGCCGGGCCGCCGCAAGTGACGCCGCGATGGCCGGGCATAACAAGTGGTCGAAGGTCAAGCGGCTGAAGGCCGTCACCGACTCCCGCCGGGGCAAGGTATTCTCCCGCCTCTCCCGCGACATCACGCTCGCCGCCAAGGCCGGTGGCGGTGACCCGGATGGCAACGCCCGGCTGCGCACGCTGGTGCTCAAGGCGCGCGAGGCGAATATGCCGGCCGACAACGTCGACCGCGCGATCAAGAAGGGCACCGGCGAGCTGCCCGGCGTCGTGTACGAGGAGATCACCTACGAGGGCTACGGACCGGGTGGGGTGGCGTTCGTGGTCAAGGTTACCACCGACAATAAGCAGCGGGCCGCGCAAGACGTTCGGGCGTGCTTCGCGCGTTGGGGCGGCAATCTGGCCGCCAGCGGCGCGGTTGCGTTCCAGTTTCTCCACGCCGGCCAGTTCCTGATTCCCCGCGAGGCCGCGGCCGAGGAGGCGCTGCTCGAGCTCGCCCTCGAGGCGGGGGCCGACGATGTGCTCACCAGCGAGCAGGGTTTCGAGGTGCGCTGCGGGATCCACGCCTTTGACCGGGTCTCGTCGGCGCTGGAGGCCAAGGGGGTCCGGCCCGCGAGCGCCGAGCTGGCGTACATCCCGACGTCCACCGTTCTGGTCCGCGATGCCCAGCACGCGGAGGCGCTCGAGCGGCTGCACGACGCGCTCGATGAGCTGGACGACGTCCAGCAGGTCTTTTCGAACGAGGACGCGGGGGATTGAGCCTGGGCGGGGCCGCGGAGCGGTTCGGAACGAGGGTTTATGCGCGGCGTCCACTGACGCCGCGGAGCCGAAAGGGATCAGCCCTGCACGAATTCCTCGGCCGTGAGGCCGATGTCCTTCGCGATCTGTCGGAGCAGTACGGGGGCGAGGTCGCGGCCCTTATGCACCGGCACGGTGGTCCCGCGACCGTCCGGGTGCCGGAATTGCACGTGCGAGCCGCGTTGGCGCACGTTCACGAAGCCTAGGGCTTCCAGACGCCGGCATACTTCCTGCGGCTTGAGGACGGGGAGCGAACCCACGGCTCAGCCCACGGCGATGTTCTGCGTGCCGACGAACTCGGCCTCGATCCGCGGCTCGCCATCCTCCAGCAGCATTTTCACCACCTCGCGCAGGTTGGCCTGCAACTCGTCGAGGCTCTCGGCTTGGGAGTGCGCCCCGGGGAAGCCCGGCACGTACCCGACCAGCAGCCCGGTGGCGGGGTCCCGCTCCACGACGGCCACGTAGTTTTTCATCTTTCAAGCCTACCGGTCACTACAGCGGAGGCAAGAGCCGCCCTACGCGCCCCCGTGCGGGCCTCGAGAAAGCGGAGACCGGCCAGCAGCGCGAGCACGCCCGAGGCCAGCAGCCAAGGAATCAGGCTGAGGTGTTGCCCGGCGAGGAGGCCGGCGGCCGCGGGCACGCCGGCGGCGCCGAGGTACGCCGCGCCAGTCTGCCGGGCCACAAGCACCGGGGTGTCCTCCGGCCGGAAGCGCGCCGGGATCTCGTGCATCAACGTCGGATACAGCGGCGCGAAGCCGAGGCCCAGCGCGAGCAGGCCCGCAGTGGCCACCCACGGTGTGGGCGCGAGGGCGAAGGCCACCGCGCCGGCCAGGGCGAGCAGCACCGCGGCGGGCAGCACCTGCCCCGGATCACGTTCCCCGCCCAGCCAGCCCGCGAGCAGCCGCCCGCCGGTGATCGCCCCGTAGTAGGCCGCGGTCGCGAACGCCGCGTCGCCCGGGGTCGCGCCGCGGCCCACCACCAGCACCGACGCCGCCCAGACGCCCGCGGAGAGTTCCAGGGCCGCGTAGAGAAAGAGGAGCGCGGGGGAGATCCAGCCGGCCGCGGAACGGACGTCGAGCGGCGGGCCGTTGACCGCGTGGCGCCGCCGCGCCGCCGGATCGTGCGCGGGCACGGCGATCCAGAGCGGCCGTGCCAGCCAGAGCGCGACAGCTAGGCTCAGCTGCAGGCCGCCGAGTACCACGTAAGCGAGCCGCCAACCGTGTCCCGCTGCCAGCGCCCATCCCACCGCGAGGGGGCCCGCCGCAGCGCCCATTCCCCAGCAGGCGTGCAGCCAGTTCATATGGCGCACGGTGTAATGCCGGGCCACGTAGCCGTTCAGGCCCGCGTCCACCGCGCCGGCCCCGCACCCGAGGCAGACGCCCGCCGCCGCGAGCCCGACCGCGCCCTGCGCCCCCGCCGCCACGAGCAGCGCCGCGCCGGTCAGGAAACAGCTCCCGGCCACCACGGGCCCCGTGCCCCAGCGCGCGAGGATCCGTCCGCTGAGGAAACCCGAGACGCCCGCCAGCAGGGTCACCGAGGTGGTCAGCACGCCCGCGACGCCGAGCGGCAGCCCGAGGTCGAGGTGCATCCGCGGCCACGCGACGCCGAAGGAGCCGTCGGGCAGGCCGAGGCTGATGAACGCGAGCGTGATCAGCCCGAGCAGGGCCGTGGCGGGGGCGGGCGGCCGGGTCATCTCAACCTCCGGCGCGCCCGCGCCGCCGGG
>SYDD01000148.1 GCA_005786775.1 Opitutaceae bacterium | reverse complement strand
GCTCGTGGAGGGTCAACCGGGGGAACTCGGGGTGCTGCGCCAGCACGCGCCGCGGCCGCTGCGGTGGGACCGTGCCTTGGCGCGCCACCGCGCGCCGGCCGGAACGGCTCCGCGCGTCGCAGTCGTGACCCCCAGCTACGGGCAGGAGCGGTTTCTCGGGCGAACCCTCGCGAGCGTGCTCGACCAAAATTTCGCCGGCCTGCGGTACGTGGTGCAGGATGGCGGTTCGCGCGACGGCAGTGCGGCGCTCATTGCCCGCCACGCCGCGCGGTTACGCCATTGGGAATCCGTTCCCGACCGGGGGCAGGCGGATGCGATCCGGCGAGGCTTCGGGCACGTCACCGGGGAGCTCGCGCCGGACGACGTGATGGCGTGGCTCAACTCGGATGACCTGCTGGCGCCGGGGTCGCTCGCCTTCGCGGCGGGTTATTTCGCGCGGCATCCAGAGGTAGATGTCATTTACGGACACCGGATCTTGATCGACGAGGAGGACCGCGAAATCGGGCGCTGGGTGTTGCCGCGGCACGATCCGGCGACCCTGGAGTGGGTCGACTATGTGCCGCAGGAAACTGTGTTCTGGCGGAAGCGGGCGTGGGACCGCGTGGGCGGCATCGACCCGACCTTCCAGTTCGCCCTCGACTGGGACCTCTTGGCGCGCTTCCAGCAGGCGGGTTGCGTGCTGCGGCGGGTGCCGTACTTCCTGGGTGCGTTCCGCGTCCACGCTGAGCAGAAGACGGCGACCGCGATCCATACCACCGGGGCGGAGGAGATGCGGCGCATCCGGGTCCGTTTCCACGGGGAGCGGTCGGACGATGCGGCGCAGATGGAGTATCACGCTCGACGCGCCCGTTTGCACGGGGCCTTGACGGCGCGGCTCCTCGCCTTCGGGCTGCGCTGGTAACCCATTCCTGAAATGCTCCTCAGCCTCGTCGTCCCGGTGTACCGGGAAGAGAAGAATGTCCCGGAGTTCCTGCGGCGCGTGCGTCCGATCCTCGGCGCCATCACCGACGACTACGAGGTGATCTTCGCCCTTGATCCCTCGCCGGACCGCACCGAGGAGGTCATCCTCGCGGCGCGCGCGGAGGATCCACGGATCAAGCTGCTGCGGTTTTCGCGGCGCTTCGGTCAGCCGATGGCGACCCTCGCGGGCCTGCAGTACTCGTGCGGCGAGGCCGTGGTGGTAATGGACGTGGACCTCCAGGATCCGCCGGAGCTGCTGGGCGAGATGGTGACGAAGTGGCAGGAGGGCTACGACGTGGTGCTGCCGCAGCGGCGCCAGCGCACCGGCGAGCCTTGGGTGAAGCGCCTCGTGGCGGCGACCGGCTACAAGGTGATCAACAAAATTGCCGATGTGCGCATCCCGCCCAACACCGGGGATTTCCGGCTGATGTCGCGGCGAGTCGTGGCCGAGGTGACACGTCTCAAGGAGACCCACGGGTTCCTGCGCGGGATGGTGGCGGTGGTCGGATTCAAGCAGGCGCTGATTCCGTTCGACCGCCCGGCGCGCTTCGCCGGCGAGACTAACTACAACCGCTTCCTGGGCTCCCTGCGCATCGGTTTCAACGGCATCTTCTGCTTTTCCACCTACGCGCTGACCCTCAGCACGTGGCTGGGCTTCCTCGTCTCGGGCGGGGCGTTTTTGCTGATGGGGATCTACCTATTCTACAAGCTGATGGACTGGCCCATCGCTTGGGGCAACCCGACTCTGGTGATCCTCATCTCGTTCCTCGGGGGCATCCAGCTAATCAGCGTCGGGATCTTGGGCGAGTACATCGGGCGCATTTACGAGGAAGTGCGCGCGCGCCCGAAGTTTATCGTCGAGCGGGCGGAGGGTTTCCGGGACTGAACGCCGCGGCGGGAGACTCCGACAATACGCGAGCCCCCCTGCCCGGCACCCGTGAACGGGGCCGGGCGCGATCCGCGGGAAGCCGGCGCGGGGCGCCGCCGGCTCAGGCCACGTAGCGGGAGATCCCGAGGATCGTGAACTCCTCGTCCACGCCGGCCGTCTTCACCTTGACCACGTCGCCCGGCTTGCGGCCGAGGAGGGCGGCGCCGAAGGCCGTCTTGTAGGAGATGATGTGGCGGGCGGGATCGCCGTCCCAGGCCCCGAGGATGGTGAACGTGGTGGTCGAGCCGTCGGCCACCTTCCGCACCTCGACCACCGTGCCAACGCTGGCCTGGTCGGTCGTGGCGTCCTTGAAGTCGGTGACGCGGGCGCGGGCGAGGTCGCGTTCGAGCTGGGCCTTCTGGGCCATCAGGACGGACTGGTCCTGCTTGGCCATCTTGAACTCGGAGTTCTCGCGGAGGTCGCCGTGCTCGCGGGCGGCGGCGATCGCCTTGGAGTTCTCGGGGATCTTCTTGGAGACGATCTGCTCGTACTCCTCGCGCTTCCGGTCGTAGCTGGCGCGGGACACGATCAGCTGCTCGTCCTTGCCCTCGGCGTCGGCGGCCACGAGCGACTGGATCTTGGGGAAGATCTTAATGAAGCGGGCGAGCAGCGACTTTTTGGTGAGTTCCTCGAAGCCCTGGTTGAGCATCAGGGTATTGGCGAGGTCGCGGGCCGTCTCCGGGTCGGCGGTGGAGAGCAGGTCCGGGATCAGGTCGGTGTCCTCGGAGAGAATATCCGCCAGCGGAATCCGGCGGGCGCTGGCGGCCTGCAGGGCCTCGTAATCGATGGCGAAGAAAATGGCGCTCAGCAGCCGCGGGGTGATCAGGTCGTGGAGCAGCTTGGCGAACTTTTTCGAGGCGCGATTCTTCACGATCCAGAGGAGCACCGGGGCGCGGAGGTTCTGCTCCGTCTGCCAGCGGCGGAGCGTCTCGGCGAGGTGGTCGGCGTGGCCTTCCTCGATGAGGAAATTGATGCACTCGGTGGTGAACTTGCCCTGGGAGGTCTTGAGCAGCTGGAAGAGCACGTCGCGCGCCTCGATCGGGTGCGTGTCGCGGATCAGCCGCAGGAAGCGGGCCTGGAAGTGGACCGGGATCTTCTCGGCGATGCCGGGCAGGTCGCGGGTGTTGGCAATGAGGGTGGCTTGAGCCGGCTCGAAGGCCTCGGAGCGGCCGAGGAGCTTGGCGAGGTCGTCGCGCACGGCGGCCCCGTAGAGGCGTTCCGCGGCGTCGAGCTGGTTCGAGTCCCGGACGGAATCGGCGAGGCCATCGAGAATGGCTCCGAGATCGCCGGGGCTGGCCTTGCCGTCGACAGCGGCCATCAGCTCCTCGGCGAGGAGGATGCGGCGGCGAGCGGAGCGCGTGCTCGTGAACTGTTCGCGGATCCCATCTTCGGCGGAGACCGGCGTCTCGCGCACGATATAACACTCGGTCTTCTTGGCAGGAACGGAGAGGCGAGCGTCTTGGGCGATCTGCTTCCGGGCGGCGGCCCACCACTTCTTGAACTTCTCCTCGCCGAGAACCTGGGCGAGGACGATCTCGAGCTCGATGGCGGTGGCAGCTTGGTTCGGGTAAGCTTGAAGCGCCTCGACCACCAACTGGGCCGGCTCATTGGCGATCAGCTCGTTGATGCGGGCGGCCTCAGTCTCGCGGCGCACCAGCAGATGGCGGGGGTGGAGCACCTCCATCGTGGAGACGCAGAAGACGGGGTCCATCGCGTGGCCCGCCTTGCCCTTGAAGTCGATGGTGAGCCGCTGGGCGGACTCGTCGTAGGAGCGGATCTGGCCGAAGCCCCAGCTCCGGTGGACCACGTACGCGCCCGGCACCATCGCCTCGAGTTTCGATTTGGCCGGCTTGAGGGCCGGCATTTTGGCGAGGAGCGCGGAAACGGCTTCGGAATTCATGGTTGCGTGACTGATGACCTGAACGGGAGAGTTGAGCGGACCTTTATCCGCCTTGTCAAACCGAGTGTCGCCCTGTGCGTCCCGGAAAGACGCCCTAATGCCGACCCAATCCGCCCTGCCGCCCGACGCCTGGACCTCCGCCGCCCTGCTCCTGACCCGCTGGATCGCCCGCGGGGAACGCATCGACCTGCTGCTGGAGACATTGCCGCGGGAGCTGACCGGCCCGGCGCGGGCGCAGTGCCAGCACCGGGTGCTGGGGGTGATCCGGCACCACGGCCGCCTCGAGGCGGCGCTGGGGCGGCTGGTGGCCCACGCGCCGCGGCACGAGGTGCGCGCGGTGCTGCTGCTGGCGGGACTGGAGCTGCTGGAAGCCGCGGCCGCGGCGGAGGCCGATCCGGGGCGCATCCCGCGGATCGTGCACCACGCGGTGGAGCGGACCAAGGGCCTGGCGAGCCAGGCGGAGGCCCGGATGGTCAACGCGGTCGTCCGGCGCCTGGCGGAACCGCTGGCGCAGCCCGCACCCCCGGCGGACGCCAGCGCGGCGGTGCTCGCGGAATATTTTTCCCACCCGGTCTGGCTGGTGCAGGCCTGGCAGGCGCAGTTCGGCCCGGCCGCGACCCGCTCGCTGCTGGAATGGAACCAGACCCCGGCGCCGGTGCACGGGCGCTGGCGGGGTCCGGGGGAGCCCCCGCCGTTTCTCCAACCGACGACGTGGCCCGGCTTCCTGCGCGTGCCTTCGGGGCACTGGGCCGAGGTCGAGCCGCTGCTGGCGGCGGGCCAGCTTTACCTGCAGGATCCGTCCACCCGTTTGCCCGTCGAGCTCCTGGCCCCGCAAACGGGCGAGACGCTGCTCGATCTCTGCGCGGCTCCAGGCGGCAAGAGCCTGCTCATCGCGGACCAGATGACCGCCGGACGGCTGGTCGCCCTAGACCAGCCCGGCACGCGGCTCGAGCGGCTCAAGGAAAACCTCTCGCGGACCCGCGGCGTGGACGTGGCCTTGGTCCAGGCGGACCTGCTGGGGCAGCCGGCGCTGGTGCTGCGGGAGCACCGGTTGCCCGAGTCCTACGACGGCGTGCTGCTGGATGTGCCCTGTTCCAATACCGGCGTGATGCGGCACCGGGTGGACGTGAAGTGGCGCCTCCAGCCGGGGGATTTCCGGAAGCACCCGGCCCAGCAGCTCTCGCTCCTGCACGCGGCGGCGCGACTGGTGCGGCCGGGCGGGCGGCTCGTCTACTCGACCTGCAGCATCGACGCCGAGGAGAACGAGCACGTCGTGCGCGCCTTCCTGGCCGGGAAGGCGGGCGGGCCGTTCAGCCTGGAGAGGTCCGTGGTGAGCCAGCCCTGGGTGGCCGGCCACGACGGCGGGGGCGCGTTTCTGCTGCGGAAGGCCTGAGCGGCGCGGGGAACCGGGCCAGAGGAGCGGGATAGCCGCAAAAGGCACAAGGGCCGCTCGGCGCGGACCTGACTGAGCGTGGCGTCCATAGACGCCGCGGACGCTTGGCGGCGAGCGCTCGGACCGGAGGGCTCCCAGCGATTGCCCTTACTGATTCAGGCCCGCACGGCTGCGCGGTCGGAAGCCCTCGGTTCGAGCCCTGTCTTGGCCGGCTCCCGTAACCCCGCCCCGCGGCGTCTAGGGACGCCACGCACGGCTCCGACCGCGGCTGCGATCCTTTGCGCTTTTTGCGGCTCTCCCCCTCAGGGCAACTCGTAGACCTCGACCAGCGCAATGCCGGTGGAGGCGCCGACGCCGCTGACCTGGGCCGTGTAGGCTCCGGGCGGGAGCGTCACCACCAGCGCGGCATCGCGGCTGCCCGGGGTGAGCGCGAAGGCGCCGACACTGGCGAACGCGGGCGCAAGCCCCGCCTCCCAGTCGTCATTCGCGGCCAATTCCTCCGACGCCCCCGAACGCAGCACGGCGAGGCGGGGATTGGCGAGCGCGCCAGTGACCCCGAGGCTGCCGAGCGTCGGGCCGATCCCACGCAGCAGCAGGCGCTTGGGCGCGGTGCCCCCGACCGCGAACCCGGCAATGAGGACGTCCCCGCCCGTCCCGACCCGGGCGCGGCAAGATAGGTTCACCAAGGCGCCGGGCTCGGCGTCCGCCTCGTAGACCTCCACCAGCGCCACGCCTTGGGCGGCGGCGCCGGTACCGTTACCGGAGACTTGAACGGTGTAACCGCCGGGCGGGAGCGTCACCAGCACCGCGGCATCGCGGCCACCGGCCGGGAGCGGGAAGGCGGCGGCCTGGGCGGAGGCGGTGGCGACCGCGGCGGGATCGGGGAACGCGGCGGCATTGTCGTTGAACAGGATCCGGTCACCCGCGGCGTCAAAGATCGAGAGCACCGGATCCGCGAGCGTGCCACCGAGGCCGAAGGCCGCCAAGGCAGGGCCGGCGGCGCGGATGAGCAGCGTCTTGGGGCGGGTGCCCCGCACCGTAATCCCGGGAATCACGACGTTGGCCCCGGTGCCGACGGAGGCGCGGGCGGAGAGGTTCACCAGCGCCCCGAAGTCGAGCGTGAGGCTGGCGGGGGCGCTCGCGGTGCGCCCGGCGGCGTTGGTGGCGACGCACACCCAGTCCCCGGCGTGCGCGGGGCCGACATTCGTTAGCGTCAGCTCGGGCCCGTCGGTGGTGCAGAACTCGCCGCCGCGGACGTACCAAGAGTAGGTCGCGGCCGGGGTGGCGGCGACCGCCGCGGAGAAGGTGACCGTGGAGCCGGGG
>SYDD01000147.1 GCA_005786775.1 Opitutaceae bacterium | reverse complement strand
GAGTCCGAAGAGGATACGGGCCAGTTCCGTCCGCCCGGCGCCGACGAGGCCCGCGAGGCCGAGGATCTCCCCGGCGTGGAGATCAAAGCTGACGTCCCGTACCCCGGCGTCGCGCCGGCCGAGCCCGCGCACCCGGAGCACCGTCTCCCCCGGCGGGCGTTCCGCCGGCGGATAGGGTTGCGCGACCTCCCGGCCGACCATCAGGCGGATCAGTTCCGGCTCCGTGAGCCCGGCGAGCGGCCGAGTGCCCACGCTCTCGCCGTCGCGCAGCACCGTGACGCGGTCCGCGAGGGCGAAGATCTCCTCGAGCCGGTGGGTGATGTAGACGACGCCCGCGCCTTGGGCGCGGAGTTCACGGACGACTGCGTGGAGCCGCCGCTGCTCCGCCTGGGTGAGCGACGCGGTCGGCTCGTCCATGATTACGATGCGGGCGCCGGCACCCAGGGCGCACGCGATCTCGACCAGCTGCTGCTCGGGCATCGAGAGTTCGCGGACCTCGCGGCGCGGGTCGATCCGGGCGCCGATGCGTTCGAGCAGGGCGGTGGCGCGCCGGTGCCGCGCGGGCCAGTCGAGGCGGCGCAGGGGGCCGCCGGACTCGAGGCGGAGGGCGAGGTTCTCGGCGACGGAGAGATCGGGGAAGAGGGCCGGTTGCTGGTAGATGCAGGCGATCCCCAGCCGCTGGGCGGAGCGGGGGTCGAGGGGACCGGCCGGCCGGCCCTCCAGCGCAACGGTGCCCCCGTCGGGACGGTGCGCGCCGGTGATGATCCGGATGAGCGTGCTCTTGCCGGCGCCGTTCTCACCTAGGAGGGCGTGCACCTCCCCGGCCCGCAGCTCGAAGTCCACGCCCCGGAGCGCGCGCGCGCCGCCGAAGGACTTCGTGATGCGGCGCAACTCGAGGAGCGGGGCGGACATTGGGGGGGACGTCAGGTGATGGCGCGGGCGGGCGGGACGGGCCAGAGAAAAGGCCGCTGGCGCCGGCGCGATCCCCGGCCGGTTGGACAGTCCAGCGGGGCGGGTGCGGGATTGCGCTGGACGGCCGACTCTGAACCATCGCCGGGATGAGTGCCGGTCCCGAGTCGTGGCTAGATTACCTGCCGTTCCGCCGGCGGCTGGCGCGCGAGAACCGCCGGCTGCGGGAGGAGCTGGCGCGGCTGCGCGAGGCCCAGGCGGAATGGGCCCGGTTCTCCCCCCCCGGCCATTTCTACTCCCCGCTGCCTTCGCGGGCGGAGGTCGCCGAGGCCTTCGCGCGGGGCGTGGCCGGCCCCCCTTTTCCTGGCATCGACCTGAACGAGGCGGCCCAACTGGAGCGGCTGGAGCGGTTCGCGGCGTGGTATCCCGAGCAGCCCTTTCCGGAGCAGCCGGCCCCGGGGCGGAGGTATCACCTGGATAACCCCTCCTACGGGCACTTCGACGCGATCATGCTCTACGGGATGCTGCGCGAGGCGCGGCCGCGCCGCGTGATCGAAGTCGGCTCCGGTTTCAGCTCAGCGGCGATGCTCGACCTCAACGAGCATGTCTTCGGCGGCCGCATCGCGTTCACCTTCATCGACCCCGATATGCGCCGGCTCCGGCCGCTGCTGCGCCCGGACGACGCGGGCCGTTGCACGCTCGTCGAGCGACGCGTGCAGGAGGTGCCTCTCGCGGCCTTCGCGGAGCTGCGCGAGAACGACGTGTTGTTCATCGATTCCTCGCACGTGAGCAAGGTGGGCAGCGACGTGAACCGCCTCTACCTTGAGGTCTTGCCGGCACTCTCGCCGGGCGTGCTGGTGCACATCCACGACGTGGCCGGCAACCTCGAGTATCCGCGGGAGTGGCTCGACGAGGGCCGGGCCTGGAATGAGCAGTACCTGCTGCGCGCCTTCCTGATGCACAACGCGGCGTGGCGCATCGAGCTCTTCACCGGCCTGCTATTCAACACGCGGCACCAGTGGTTCCGGGAACGGATGCCCCTGTGCGCCCGGGGCGGCGGCGGGCAGCTATGGCTGCGCCGCGTGGCCGCGTGAGGAGAGGCTCGGTTCCGCCGGCTCTCTTCCGTCTGGTAGCCGCAGACGGAAGATACTGCCGTGGGGCAAACGCGGTTCGTGTTCTAGGCTGCCGCCGAGGGCGCGCAGGTAAGCCTTGGTAATCGCTAGCCCCAGCCCGAAGCCGCCGCTGGCCCGTCCGCGCGCCCGGTCGGTCCGAAAAAATCGGCCCGTCAGGTGGGTGCGGTCGGCTGGGCTGATGCCCGGTCCTTCGTCCGCGACCTCGATCAGCACGCCGCCGGGCGTAGCCCGGCTGGAGACGCGCACCTCCGAATCTGGGGGCCCGTACTTGATCGCGTTGTCGATCAGGTTCTGCAGGGCCTGGCGGAGAATCACTGGGTCGGTCCGGAGTTGCAGGCCTGCCTCCGCGACGACCAGCCGCTGGTTCTTTTGCTCCGCGAGGATACCCAGTTCTTGGACGCAGGCCCCGAGTAATTTGTCGAGTATCACCGGCGCGGGATGAAGCGCCTCGCCGCGGCCCTCCGCGCTGGCGAGCTGGAGCAGGCGCTCCACAAGCTGCTGCAGGCGCTGCGCCTCTTCCAGCATCGAGGCGATGATGTCGCGGTATTCCTCTTCCGATCGGCCCCGTCGCAGGCCGACTTCCCCTACGCTCCGCAAGGTGGTCAGGGGCGTACGAAGCTCGTGGGAGGCGTCGGCCACGAAGCGGTCCAGCGCCTCGAAGGAGTTCTGCAGGCGGTCGAGCGTGACGTTGAACACCTCGGCGAGCCGCCCCAGCTCGTCGTGCGGGTTCGCGACGGGCAGCCGCCGTTGCAAATCCTCGATGGTGATCTGCTGGGCCTCGGCGGCCATCCGGTCCAGGGGTAGCAGCCAGCGCCGGGTAAAGAAATATCCGCCCGTGACAAGGAGCGTCACGACCACGGGGAGGGCCACGAGGATGATCAGCTGGAGGTCGGGCAGGGCATCCGCGTGGGGCTGGTGGACCCGGATTAGGCGCAGCAGCCAGGGCCCCGGGGCACCGGCCAGCGGGTACGGGACCGTGAGGGTGCGCAGGCGCAGGTCCGGCGCGACGGAGAAGACACTGACCGTGCCGGGGGCGGCGAGACGGTTGGGCGGCGGCAGCAGCAGGTTGCGGTTCTCGGTGAACGGCCAGCGCCGCGCCACGAGGTTCCCGCGGTCGTCCCAGAGTTCGAACCAGGGGTGCTCGGAGGTGTCGGACTGCCCGGTCTCGAGTTCCGCCCCGCGCCACCGCAGCGCCGGTCCCGCCGTCACCCGCAGCTGACCTTCCACCTGCGCGAGATCCTGCCGCAGCTGGTGATCGAGCGGCCGGGCGAGCCGCACGGCCACGAAGGCGTAAAGGGTGGTCGCGAAGACCGCGACCAGGGCGGTGCCGCCGGCCGCGTACCAGAGGGCGAGCCGGGAGCGGATGCTCAGCCGCGCCCACCAGGCGCCCAGCCTCCGCTCCAGCGTGTTCACGCGCTCAATCGCTCCATCTTGTACCCGATGCCGCGCTGTGTGTGGATGAGGCGGTCGACGCCGGGGAAGTCCACCTTCTTGCGCAGGCGCATCATCTGCACGTCGATCACGTTGTCGAGGGAGGTCATCCGGTGGAGCTGTTTCCAGACGTCGCGCTCGAGCATCTCGCGGGTCACGGTCTGACCCTGATTGCGCATCAGGTACTCGAGGACGTCCACCTCGCGGGGCGTGAGGCGGATCTCCTGTCCGGAACGCACGGCGATGCGGGCGCGGGTGTCGAGCTGGAGGTCGCCGCACTGCAGGTTGCGGCCGGCGGCCCAGTTCGGGCGGCGCAGGAGCGCGCGGCAGCGGGCGAGGAGTTCCGCGAAGGCGAAGGGTTTGGACAGGTAATCGTCCGCGCCGCTGTCCAGCCCGAGGAGGCGGTCCGACAACGTGCCGCGCGCCGTGAGCATCAGCACCGGGGTGGTGCGACCGGAGGCCCGGATCCGGCGCAGCACCTCGAGGCCGTCGAGGTCGGGCAGCATCCAGTCGAGGACAATGAGGTCCGTCGGTTCCGTCTGCGCCAGCCGCAGGCCCGCCGTGCCCTGTGCCGCGCTCCGCACCTGCCAACCCTCCAGCGTCATGCCCTCGACGATTGAGTCGCGGGTTTTGCCCTCGTCCTCGACGAGGAGCACGCGCGGGGGGTTGATCGCTTCCGTGGCTGCCATGATGCTCAGGTCCGGTGACGTAGGGTCACCCTCGGCCGAGGAAACGCAATCCCTCTGATATTTTCCGTCAGCCGCGGGGCAGGCCGTGCATCGCGAGCAACTGGAGGCGCCGCCGGTAGCGGGCGCCGACGACCGCAGGGGCGAAGCGTGCGGCGATGGTCGCGCGGGCGGCCGCGCCGAGCCTGGCGGCCAGCGAGCGGTCACCGGCCAGCCGGCGCAGGTGCGCGGCGGCCGCGCCGACGTCGGGGTCCGCCCAGGTACCGCCGCGGGCGTAGGGGCCGTGGGTGGCCTCCAGGGTAACCAGGCGCGCGGGCACCGGGCAGCCGTTGTCTGGCGTCACGAACTCGGCGGTGGCCGACCAGTCGGTGCTGAGAACCGGCTTGCCGAGGTGCATGCACTCGGCGACCGCCAGGCCGAAGCCCTCCGCGCGGTGGAGGGAAACGAGGCAGTCGCACGCCGCCTCGAGCGCATAGAGGTCGGCGCGGGAGAGCGTCGTGCGGAGCAGGACCGCCCCCGGCAGCTGCTGGAGCTCGGCCTCCAGCGCAGCGAAGTCAGCCTCGTTGCCGGCGACGTTGTGGACCTTCACCACGAGCCCGGCCGCGCGCGGGTCAAGGCGGGCCTCCCGGAAGGCCGCGAGCGCGGCGCGGGGGTTCTTGCGCGCGGCGTAGGAATTGAGGTCGAACAGGGTCAGGCAGAGAAACTTGTCCGGGGGCAGGCCGAATTTACGCCGCAGTTCCGCCGGGGTTCCGGCCGGGGGGGCGAAGGCAATGGCGTGCGGGAAGGTCAGTACGGGCAGGGGGCTCTTCTCGCGTACCGCCGCGGCGGTGAATTCGCTCGGGCACCAGATCTCATCGAAGAAATCGAAGGCGGGTAGCCACGAGTCGGGGAACTCCGGCAGCTCCCACGCGAAATACCCGATGTTGTACCGCCCGGTGCGGAAGGCGCGGCCGTGGTGGTGGTCGATTTCCGCCGCGGCCGGCGGGTCGATGTGAAACACGTTCACCGGGTGAGGGTTCGCTGGGCCGAGGCGTGCGGCGTAGGTGTCGTCCCCCAGCCGGTTCCGGCAGTTCAGCCGCAGGGGCACCAGCGCCGCCGGGAGCCCCGCCGCGTCCGCGGCGCGGACCATGCAGCGGGCGGATTCGCCCACGCCGAGGTCGGCGGTGAGGAAACCGACGATGTTGAGCCCGAGGCGGGCCTGCCGCCGGACGAACGCGGGCGCGAACACGGTGTCGGGGCGAGCGAAATCCCCGATCAGTTCCCCGTCCGCGGCCCGCAGCGCGACCAGGCGCAGCTGACGGTTACGGTGCAGGGCCCGGAACCGGCGCCACCTGGGCAAGCGCGAGACGCGTCCCGCCCAGGCGAGGGCGTTGGTCAGGCCGTTCCCGGTCAACTCGAGCTCCAACTCGATGTCCTCCGCCGCCGGCAGCGTGAGCGGAAGGGTCCAATCGCCGGGCGCCCCGGGCGGCAACTCGGCCGCGGGCTGGCCGTTCACGCGCACGCGCAGCCCCGGCTGGCCCCGTTCGAGACCGCGGAGTTCCGGGTGCGCGCGGCGCCGGCCGCTCAGGGTGAGCCGGGTGGGCCCGGCCAGCTTGCGGAAGCGCAGCACCGCCCTTTCCCGCAGCCAGGCGGAACCCGGGTCGAAGTCGTCCCACACCAGCCCCGCGTGCGCGAAGGGCCGCGGACCGGCGGGGGCGGAGGCTGGGGGGCGGGAGGACATCGGACGCCCGGAGGCAAGGATGCGCCGCTGCGCTTGGCAAAGCTTTCCCCGATGTCAGGCCTAGGCGCTTGCGGTGGCAGGTGCCGGCGGGTTGCATTTTGGGGTCGGCTGCGAACTGACCGGGACTTCCGTCCTGCCCCCCTGATGTTCCTCTCCCCCTTCTCCGCGTTCTGGCGCGTGGGCTCGCTGATGCTGGCGGCCGCGCTCGTGTGGGCCGCGCATTACGGCCGATGGACGCCCGCGGACTGGGCGGTGCCGACGGATTACGCGGGCGACGCGCACGAAGTGCTGGCGCGGATCAAGGCGGCGGGGGAGGGGGAGACGTGGCCCCTGCGGTCGCAGGAGATCCAGCGGCTGGGGGCGCCGTTCGGAGCGGACTGGAACGCGTACCCGACGCCGGACAAGCCGCTGATGCTCGCCCTGGGGGCGCTGGGCCGGGCGATCGGGCTGTTCGCGGCGGCGAACCTGGGTCTGCTGCTGGCGCAGGTGACGGCGGCGCTGGCCTTCTATCTCGTGGCGCGCCGGCTGGCGGTGCGGTGGGAATGGGCGTGGGCGGGGGCACTGCTGTTTGCCTACACGTATCACACGTTTCACCGCGGCCTGGCGCACTTCTCCTTCGTCTTCACCTGGACGGTGCCCGTGGGCCTGCTCGCGGTTTGGCTGGTGGCCCAGAGCCGGCGGTTGCGCTGGCGCAGCGGGGGCGCGGCGGTCTGCGGGTTGGCGGCGCTGGGGCTCGGCTGGGGCAACCCGTACCTGCTGCTCTTCTGGGGCCAGTTGCTCGTTTGGGCGCTGGTCTTCCAGTGGTTTGGCCCGCGGCGAAGGGAGAACCTGGCGATCGGTTTCGCCACGGGCGTGTTCGCGGTGGCCGTGTTTGTGGCGGCGAACCTCGAGTTCTGGGTCCACGCCCAGGAGCCCGAGGGCCTGCCGCTGCTCACGCGCAATTACGGGGGCACCGAGCGGTACGCCCTCAAGCCCGTGGAAATGTTCATCCCGCCTGAATACCACCGCTGGGAACTGCTCGCCGCCCTGGGCCAGCGTTACCAGCGCTGGTCCGAATGGCACGGTGAGCCCTTCCTGCCCTATCTCGGCGTCTGCGGGATCGCGGGTTTGCTCCTGCTGGCGGCGGTCGCGGTCCGGCGGCTGCTGGCGCGGCGGCCGCTGCCGGGCGCGGCGCTGGCGGGTTCCTGGCTCCTCGCCTACGCCAGCGTCGGCGGGATCACCAACGTCCTCGCCTTCTTCGCCGGCTTCCAACTCTTCCGCGCGACCAACCGGGCGGCGGTGTTCCTGTCCGCCCTCGTCCTCTTCTTCCTCGTGGGCCGGCTGTCGCGCTGGACCGCGGGTTGGACGCCGGCCGCGCGGATCGCCGCGGCGCTGGCGCTGGCGCTGGCCGGTCTGCTCGACCAGCTGCCCCGCCGGCCCGACCCGGCCCAGCAGGAGCGGGTGGCCGCGGCAGTGCGGTCCGACGCCCGGCTGATGGCGGAGGTGGAGGCGGTGTTGCCTGCGGGGGCGATGGTCTTCCAGCTGCCGGTGCTGGGCTTTCCCGAGGTGGTGCCGCCGCACCGCCTGACTGATTACGAGCACTTCCGCCCGTACCTGCTCTCCGAGCGCCTGCAGTTCAGCTACGGCGCGGCCAAGCATCGCGCGCGCGGGCGCTGGCAGCGTGACCTTGAGGGGCGGCCGACCGAAGAATTGGTCCGCCGGCTGGAGGCCGCGGGTTTCGCCGCGCTGCACGTCAACCGGAAGGGCTTTGAGGACCGGGCCGAACGCCTGTTGCGGGAGCTGGAGCAACTGGGCTACGCCCGCCACCTCCGGAGCGAACTGGGGAACCAAGTGGTGGTGCTGCTGCGGCCCGCGCCCCGGCCGCAGCTGCCGCTGGCGCGGGCGCTCACCTTCGGCCAAGGCTGGCACCTGCGTCCCGAGGGCGGCGTGCGCTGGGCGGGCGGCCGCGCAGTGTTATCCTACTTCAACCCGCATCCGGGTCCGGTGGAAGTGGACGTGCGGCTGGATCTGGTCGCCCCCCGCGCCCGGAAGGTCCGGCTCGAGCACGCGGGCCGCGTCCGGGCTGAGGTGGCCGTCGATGCGGAGGGCGCCACGCTGCGGGTGCGCGGGCTGTCGCTGCCCCCGGGGGTCAGCACGGTCGTGCTCACCAGCCCGGACCCCGTGCGCCGCGAGGGCCCCGGGCCCAACCAGCTGCGCGCCTTCGGGCTGCGGGAGCAGGCTGTCCGGGTCGGGGCCGGGGGCCAGTTCGCCGACTGAGGATCGCCGCGGATTCAGGCTGCACCCGCCGGCGATCTCTGCTCCATCTCCGCCGGCGATGAACACCGACGAGTACATCAAGCTGGCTGAGGTGGAGGACGGGATGTGGTACTTCCGTTCCCTCCACGCGCACGTGGACCGCGCGCTGTCCGGCTGGGTGCCGCCTCGCGGCGCGGTCCTGGACGCGGGGTGCGGCACCGGCGGGCTGATCCTGCGGCTCGCAGCGCGGCACCCGGATTGGAGCCTCGCGGGGATCGATTTCATGGCGCTTGCCTGCACCCTGGCGCGAAAGCGCTGCGGGCCGGCCGTCGACGTGCGCGAGGCCTCCATCACCGCGCTGCCGTTCGCGGACGCGAGCTTCGACGCGGTGGTCTCGGCCGACGTGGTCTGCCAGGTGACGGATCCGGAAGTGGCGGCCGCGGAGTTTTTCCGGGTGCTGCGCCCGGGCGGGCGGGTGATGGTGAACGTGCCCGCGTACCGCTGGATGTGGTCCTACCACGACGATTCCTGCCAGACGAAGCACCGGTACACCCGGCCCGAGGTCGCGGCGCTGCTGCGCGGGGCCGGATTCACCGGCGTGACGACGACGCACTGGAACGCGCTGCCGTTCCCGGCAGTGTGGGCGAAGCGCAAGCTGTTCCGCCGCCCGGAGGACACGAGTGACGTCCGGGCGTACCCGGCCGTGGTCGAGGCGGTGTGCGACGCCCTGATGGCGGCGGAGCACGCGTGGCTCGAGCTGGGCGGAAGGTGGGCGTGGGGCACTTCGGTGCTGGGAGTGGGCGTGAAGCCCGCGTGATCCGGCCGCGCCCCGCCTTATGGAGGTCTGGCTCATCGCCCTGCTGCTCGCGGCGCAGCTCGCCTTCTGGGGTGCGGGGCTGGCGTGGCTGGCGATGCCGCGGCGCTGGCGCGCCTTCTGGCCGCTGCTCGTGCCGGCCGCGGGCTTGGCCCTGCAGTCGGCGGTCGTCTGGTGGGGCGCGATGGCGGGGGCGACGGGCACCGACGCGTACGGACGCTGGGCGCAGCTGCTGCCCGCGGCGCTGCTCGCGGTGGCGCTGGCGCGGGGTGGGGCGCGGCGGCTCGTCCGGCAGGTGGCCCGGATCGGGCTCACGGTGGGGGTGGCGGGGGTCGCCTTGGCGGCGGTGGCCGGGGCGGTGGCGGCGGGCGGCTCCGGCGCGACCACGGTTTCCCTCGGCAGTTGCGACGCGGCCGATTACGGCGCGGGCGCCCGCGTGCTGCAGGAATTCGCGCGGACCGCACGGGGCGGGTTCCTCGGGCAGCGCGAGGTGGTGGCGATCCTCTCGGTCGACAACTTCTTCGACTACTGGCTGCGGTTGAATCATTTCACGCCCGCGGCCCTGCTGGCGCTCAACGCGACGCTGCTCGGGCGGGCGCCGCACGAACTGGCGACGGTGCACACGGGGCTGCTGCTGGCGGCGCTGGTGCCGGCGGTCTTCTGGGCGGCCCGGGCGCTGTTCGCGCAGCGCGGCCCGCTGGCCCTGCTCGTGGCCGTGGCCGCCGCGGCCAGTCCATTGTGGTGGTACGCGGTCGCGCACGTCGCCCCGGGCCAGCTGATCGCGGCGCAGGCCGGGGTGTGGCTGACGTGGGCCGGGGTTGTCCTGACGCGCGGGCGGGCGGACTGGTCCTGCGCGGCGCTGCTCGGGCTGGCCTATTGGCTGGTGGCCGGCGCCTACAATTTTTTCCTGCCCGCGGCCCTGCTCCCGGCCGCCTTGCACGCGGCGTGGACGCTGCGCGGTTCGGGCGGCCTCGGGCGGGGGCTCCGCTGGGCCACGGCGATGCTCGCGCCCTTGGCGGTGGTCGCGCTGATGGTCCCCGCGCGCTTCGCCGGCTTCGCGGAACGCCTGCTGCTCCTGCGGACCCACGACTTCGGCTGGCGCATTCCCGCGCTGACTCCGGAGGGCTGGCTGGGCCTCGTCGGCGGGACCGACCTTTCCCCGTGGACCGCGGCGTGGGTCCGGGCGCCCGCGGCCGCGGGGCTGGTCGCGCTGTGGCTCGCCGCGGGGTGGGTCCTGGCGCGGCGCCGCCCTGCCGCGCTGGCTCTGCCGCTGGCGGTGGTGGCGCCGGTGGCCGCCGGTTACGTGGTGCTGCAGGTGCGCGGCGCGTGGTGGGACACCAATGCCAGCTACGACGCCTACAAGCTGCTGGCGGTGTTCTACCCGCTGGTGCTGCCGGTGTTGTGGTCCTGGGCGGCCCTGCGGCAGGGCGGCGGCCCCCTCCGCTGGTTCACGCTCTCCTCCCTCGTGCTGGTGGTGCTGGCGGGCGGCGCCTTCGCCTCGGCGCGGATGCTCACCGCCCTCGCCCAAGCCCCGCTGCGCGTCACCCCCGAGCTGGTGGCGCTGCGGGCGGTGGAGGACCGGCCCGAGCTCGGCGCGGGGATCAACCTCCTAGTGCCCGATATGTGGTCGCGCCTGTGGGCGAACGCCTTCCTCCTGCGCCGGCCGCAGTACTTCGAGAGCCACACCTACGAGGCGCGCCGCGACACCCCGTTGCGCGGCGGCTGGGACCTGCAGGGCGGGGTGGTCGGTGGCGGAAGCGCGAGCGGCGGGCGCCGCGAACTTTCCCCCCGCTTCGCGCTCGTCCCGGCCGGCGGCCTGCGCGCCGCCGCGACCACGGGCTGGTTCCCCGTCGAGCAG
>SYDD01000146.1 GCA_005786775.1 Opitutaceae bacterium | reverse complement strand
TGGGCCGTGCACCGCGGAAGCCGTGGGATTCCCCGCGTGGTGAATAATATCTGCGACAAAGCGCTCCTTTCCGCCTTTGTGCGCGAATCCGACGAAGTAACCTACTGGGACGTCCGCCGGGCACGCCAAGATATGGCCAAGCTGGTCGATTAAAGCCCCTCTCCGCCAATATGAGTCTCATCAACGACGCTCTCAAGAAGGCGCAGCGCGATCGTGATCCGCTCGCGCCGACGGATGCCCTTGGCGCCGGCGGCACTGGCCGCGGGCGCACCCGTACGCCGACCCAACACTGGCTTCTCGTGCTCGGTAGCGGCGCCCTCGTGCTGGTCGTACTCTCCGTCGCGTTTACTCTCTTCTGGACTACCCCGGACGCGCCGCCGCGCAAGGCGGCCACCGGCGCGCTTGCCGCGCGTCCCGCCGTCCCCGCGCCCATGCCGGCGCCCGCTCCGGCGATTGTGCCCGTGCTGCCAACCGCGCGCCCGGCCCCGTCCGAAGCTCCGGCCGCCGCGGTCGGCACCCCGCCTGCGTCCCCGCCTCCGACGGTTGCACCAGCCGCTGCCAGCAACGCGCCAGCCTCGCCACCAGCCAGCCCGGAGGCGCCGGCCGCCGCCGGATCGACACCGTCAGAATCCGTCGCTCCGACTCCCCCAGCGCGCGCCGAGCCGAGTACGGCCTCTACCGTGCCCGCTGCCTTGCCGGTGAGCCAGCCGGCGGCCCCAACCCCCGCGCCGCCGCTGCGGCCCGACGAGAAGATAGCCGCCTACATCGGCACTTTGAGGATATCCGGCGTCCGCGCTCTGGGCCCGGACAGCCGCGTGTTGATCAACGAGCGAGTTTACCGCGTAAACGAGGTGATCGACCGGACCCTTGGCATCCGACTCGTCCAAGTGGAACCGGGCAGCCTGCACTTCGTCGACGGGCGCGGAGTCACCTACGTGAAGTACCTCTGAGCGCCCGCGTCGCGCTCAACCGGTCAGCCGGCGTGCCGCCGCCTGCGCCCGCAGGCAAAGCTCCGCCGCCTTGAAGGCGTGTTCCTGCGTCATCGCCTTTTCGGTGCGGTTGAGGCAATCGAGAATGAATTCCCCGAAGAAACGGTAGCCCACGCGGCCGGTGACGTCCACGCGGTACTCGCCCCGCCCGTCGACGATGAAGACCTCGCCGCCCTTGGGGTTCCGGGTGAGGTCGACGTACTTGCGCAGCTCGATGAACCCCTTGGTCCCGAGGATGAAAGTCCGCCCGTCGCCCCAATTGGAGAGGCCGTCGGGCGTGAGCCAGTCGACCCGGATCTGGTTGGTCGCGCCGTTGTCGCCCACGAACGAGGCCTCGCCGAAGTCCTCCAGCTCCGGGGTGTCCGCGTTGGCGAAGTTGCCCACGGCGGCGTGCGTGACGATCGCGTCGCGCGCGCCCGCGTAGGTGAGGAACTGCTCGCACTGGTGGCTGCCGATGTCGCAGAGGATGCCGCCGTACTTCTCGCGCTGGAAGAACCACGCGGGGCGCGTGGCCTTGTTCAGCCGGTGCGGGCCGAGCCCCACGACCTGAACCACCCGGCCGACCACCCCGGCGGCCACCAGGTCGGTGGCGAACATCCCGGCCTCGGAGGTAAGCCGCTCCCCATAATAGGTGAAGTACTTGCGCCCCGTGCTGGCCGCCACCCGCCGGGCATCCGCGAGCTGCTCGAGCGTCGTGCAGGGGGCCTTGTCCGTGAAGTAATCCTTGCCCGCCCGCATCACGCGGATGCCGAGGGCGGCGCGCTCCGACGTCACGGCGGCGGCGGTGACGAGCCGCACCTCCGGGTCGGCGAGGATCTCGTCGAGGGCGCGTGCGACCTTTACGCCCGGGTAGCGCTGGAGGAAGGGCGCGTGCTTCCGGGCGTCGGGCTCGAAGATCCACCGGAGCGTACCGCCGGCAGCGGCGAGCGCGCTGCACTGGCCAGCGATGTGGTTGTGGTCGAAGTGGGCCGCGGCGAACCCAAATTCTCCAGGCTTGACCACTGGGGCGGGCTTCGGCCCGGGCGCGTAGGGGCCCTCGCCGGCGTCCGGACGCACGGCGGGTGCCGCGGCGAAGGCGGGCCCGAGGGCGGAGCCGGCGGCCGCGACGGCGGAATGGGTGAGGAAGTGGCGGCGGTTCATAGGCGCAACCGATGGCGGCCCGCCCCGCCCGAAGCGAGCCGAAGGTGCGGCCCCTAGGCGCCGGGAATGCGCTTGCGCCACAGCGCGGCGAGGGGGAAAAAGCTGCGCCCCCGCACCATGAAGACCCTCCCCCGCCTCGCCGCCTTCCTGACCCTGACCACCGCTGGCCTGAGCGCCCAGACCGCACCCGCCGCGTCCGCCCCCCGGCGCGCCGAGGAGGCCGTCCAGCTGACCGCCTTCACCGTGAGCGAGGCGCAGGACGTTGGCTACGAGTCGATGCAGACGACCTCCGGGATGCGGACCGTGCAGGAGCTCAAGAATCTGGCCAACTCGATCTCGATCATGAACAACCAGTTCATCGAGGATCTCGGGCTGACGAC